>JASJAT010000210.1 GCA_030066885.1 Arenicellales bacterium
AATGACATTAATTAAATTGGTAATTAATTAACCGGCCGAACAGAATCGACGATAGCTTGCAACTCCACAGCACGATGTTCGCGAGCTACGGTCACACCGATATACAGGATTGCTGCCACGATTTCAGGGTGTGGTTGAAATAAAGCTACAGCCCACTCTACCGGTTCTGTGTCTTTCTTAGCCGAACCCTTGAGTACACGTGCCGCCATGCCGTTGTGGTCGTTTTGACTCTTACTGTCGATTGTCACGTCGGACAATATATATTGCTCCAAGGAACCGAAATATGCATCGGCATCGTTGATATCGGTAATCTCTGTCACCACCCAGGTACCCAACCATAATTTGGCACCGTCTTTAGGTATGGCCTCTACCACGCGAGGTGGAGGCGGGGCATCGATACCCTCCGCCGGCGGATCAAAGTCCAAGTCCAGTCGCCAGCCGTCGGGGAAATCCACACTGAAAACCGGTGTACCATCCACAAGGTTATAGATAAAGGTGTGAGCACCTGCAATCGGCATCCCACTCAAACCGAGCATTAAAAAAAGAACCAGAGCGGAGGCTTTCAATCGCATTTTACGGTCCACGATAACCACGGTAACGGGGATAGTTTCGATAGTGATGATTGCTTATCCCTACAGAAAAGCTGTTACCCCAACCGTACGAACCAGTATGAAAGCCGACACCGTAACTCACGTTGGCATTGTCACAACCGGCAAGGGTCATTGAAACAACTAATGTAAATACAATCGCCAGTACTCGATACGTGCGGGATTTAGATGCATCCATAGCAAGTGACGCTCATCAACGTTTGTAATTAATCAAGGTCGAGATACTGTTCCTTCCCACACAAACGGTCCACATAAGTGAATGACCTACTTATTTACTCCACCTGCAAATTGGTTGCTTCGATGGCGGTAATACACCGCTGTTGAAGTTTTGATTTATTGTCCAGCAGACATTTAGCGAGTCGACCCTCTCCTGCTTCCACTACGGCGCAATGCGTATCTAAATCTTCATCACACTCATTGGCGACGTAGGTCAAAGCCCCAATAAATCGCTCGAGCTGGGCGGCGGCATCATATAGTGCAAATTCACAATGCCCCGACAACTTGTCCTCATGTGCATATAGGCAGGCTAAGATACGTCCCTCTCCGGGAGTAACCTTAGCGCAAAAATCATTCAGTTCTTTTTCACATCCTTTTGCAACAGACTCGACTATGTTTTCCATAGCTGACAAAGGCGTTCCTATTCCAATAGTAACGACAAAGGCACAAAGAACGGCAATACGCTTCATTATTTACCTCTTATTGGTATCTACAGTGAGAAAAAGGGTGAGTATAAAGAGGGAACTTTAAAGTTAAAACTCCATATTCAAACAAGCTTGTGTACTCTCCCGACTTCTTCGAACGCCCTAAGCGCGCGATCGAGATCATCTTTGGTGTGTGCTGCCGACATCTGGGTACGAATACGGGCCAAACCCTTGGGTACTACCGGGAAAGAGAAGGCTATAACGTAAATCCCATGTTGCATTAGATCGGCGGCGAAACTTTGCGCCAGGACCGCGTCCCCAATCATTACCGGTATGATGGGGTGCTCCCCGGGAATCAAATCAAAGCCCGCCTTTTTCAGTCCTTGCCGGAAGTAATTCGCATTGGTGCGCAAACGATCCCGTAGTTCACTACTTTTGCCCAGCAAATCAAGCACCTTGATGGTGGCGGCAACGATACACGGTGCGACCGAATTTGAGAATAAATACGGCCGTGCTTTCTGTCGGAGCAATTGGATGATTGGTCCTGGCCCCGCGATGTAACCGCCTGACGCACCGCCCAGTGCCTTACCGAAAGTCCCACTCAACAAGTGCACACGATCCTCGACACCCAAATATTCCGGGGTGCCTGCTCCCCTGGCACCCATGAATCCAACGCCATGACTGTCATCTACCATGACCAAGGCGTCATATCTTTCGGCCAAGTCACAGATACCTGGCAGATTTGCAACGATCCCGTCCATAGAGAATACGCCGTCTGTGACTATCAATCGATGTTGAGCCTTCTCCGCTTCCTGCAGTCGCTGTTCCAGGTCTGCCATATTGTTGTTGGCGTACCGGAATCTTTGTGCCTTACACAAGCGGATTCCATCAATGATCGATGCGTGATTGAGAGCATCCGAGATCACTGCGTCTTCCGAACCTAAAAGTGCCTCGAATACACCACCGTTAGCATCAAAACACGAAGAAAAAAGAATCGCATCCTCCACTGCCAAGAAATCAGACAATTTGGCCTCCAATTCCTTATGCAGATCCTGCGTCCCACAGATGAACCTGACCGAAGCCATCCCAAAACCATGGCTGTCCAAGGCCTCTTTTGCAGCGGCAATCAAACGTGGATCATTGGCCAAGCCAAGATAGTTGTTTGCACACAGGTTCAGGACTTCTTGAGGCTCACCGCGCCCACTTTCGCTATAGGCAGAGATCCGCGCGGATTGGGGAGTTGTAATCGTTCGCTCCTGCTTGAGCAAACCCTCGGCCTCGATGGTGCTCAATGTTTTTTTGGCATCGGCAATTAATTTATGTGACATATCGATATGGGTTTAGACATAAACAACCCCAAAGTATATATACTGTTCCCGGTTTTAGCAGCGTCGTTTCTAACAGGTTCCGGCGCTCAAAAAGAAAAACTCTCGCTAAAACGCCGAGCTCGCAAAGTTTGGAACATACTATTTATTTCTTGGCGTGCTTCGCGTCTTTGCGAGAGCACAAAAAAACCTCTATTACGATTGGCTAGAGGAGAGGTGTCGAATACCACGGCGAAGGCGTCACATCAAAAAGTATAATGTCCCCAATTTATTCGCCGGTAAATTTAGGTTCACGTTTTTCGAAAAAGGCACGGGCTCCTTCCAGATTGTCCCTCGTCATTGCTGTTTGGACCAGGCATTCGGTTTCAAAATTCAGAGCGGACTCCAATGAAGACTCTTGGGCAGCATCGATCATCACTTTATGTAGTTGTACCGCGATGGGTGCACGACTGGCTATACGTCGGGCGAGCTTTTCTGCCTCCGCCCGCTCAGTACCTGGTTTGCACACTCGGTTAACCAGACCCAGGCGGTAAGCCTCGTCGGCGGATATGAATTCACCGGTATACGCAAGTTCCCTGGCCTTAGCCAAGCCGATTTTTCTTGGCATAAAAAATGTTCCGCCATTGGTAATGGTGACACCGATATTAACTTCGGGAAAACCAAACTGTGTTCCCTCAGCCGCAATCACTAAATCACATGCAAATACCAACTCACAGCCTGCACCAACAGCATAGCCTTGCACAGCCGCTATAACAGGAAACCGTGCGGAACGTACTAATCGGGTGGAGTTTTGCAGATTTTTTTGCCATTCCCTGAGTTGACTCGGTGTAAGTTCACCCGATTCGATCTGTTCGTTGTGCGCCCTTAATTCACCTACATCGTGCCCTGCAAGAAAAGCCCTACCCTCCCCACAAATGATCAAGCAGCGAATATTTCTATCCTGGTTGAGCACATCTAAGTGCTCGTCCATTTGCGCCCAACTTTCAATGGTCATGGCATTCAATTGCTGTGGGCGGTTGAAGATCAACCACGCAATATGCCCGTCTTTTTGAATGATGAATCTATCGTTCGACATCGATCGCGCTCCTATACCGATTTAAATAGAAATGGACTTACCAAGCGTTTAGTCAGAATCCGCCCGTTCCCGATCCCATGTAGTCGGAGTTAGGCCCCGTTCACGCAACGCAAACTTCTGTATTTTTCCAGTCGCTGTTTTTGGCAGCACCTCAACAAGATCGATATATCGTGGCAACATGAAACGAGCCATCCGTGGTTCCAAAAACCGTATGAACTCCACTGGGTCGATGGTGATACCGGGTTTAGGCACAATAACAGCCATCACTTCTTGCTCGCTGTACTCCGAGGCAACAGGAACTACCGCACACTCCAGAACATCTTCGTGTGCGTTTATCTCGTTTTCCACTTCCATGGAAGAGATATTTTCACCTCTGCGCCTGATTGCATCCTTGGTTCTATCGATAAAGTAGAGATTTCCCTTTTCATCCTTCATCAGCATGTCCCCAGTGTGCACCCACTGATTTCGCCACGCTTTCGCTGTTGCTTCCGGGTTGTTCCAGTACCCGGCCATGAGTATCCACGGCTCTTTGGATCGAACCACGGCTTCACCGGCTTGACCCGGGGGAAGCTCTTGATCATTCTCGTCGACAATGCGCACTTCATAACGATCTTCGGTAACCCAACCACAAGTTTTATTGTTAGCAAGCGTGAAGCTGGACCGTGTCGGCACATTGATTTCGGTAGATCCCCAGGTTGTGGATACTTTTACACCGAATCTCTGTTTAAAGTCCTCTATTTCAGGCAGCAATGGAACCACCAACATGCGTTGCATCGGATTATCAGAGTCATCATCGTTTTGAGGTTGTCGATATAGCCAATTGGCCATCGCGCCCAACAAAAAGGTGCAAGTGCAATGGTATTCACGCACCTGCGGCCAAAACCGCTCCAGTGAAAACTTACCTGACACCACCACGGTAGCACCAGCTATCAAGCATGCATAAACAGCAGCCCACTGGCCGGCAATATGAAAAAGAGGTAATGGATTGTAGTAAACGTCATCCTCTCTCAGTTCCAGCAGTTCGACCACACCCAACGCATACTCATAGGCGTGGGCGTGCGTTACCATCACACCCTTGGAAGGGCCCGTCGTTCCGGAGGTATACATCACGGCGACAAGATCGTTATAGGCCGGAGTGGTTTCCAGAGCGGACTCACTTTCCTGGTATAGCTCTTCAAGAGTTAAAACATCGAAAGTACTTTCGAGTGCTGAATGTGTCTCGCTGCCTTGCTGTGTGTTGGCGATTACAACTCGCTGTAATTGGTCGAGATCATCGGCAACCTGGTCAATTCGATCAACAAATTCATCGTGCATTAATATCATCGAGGCACAGGAATTATTTATGATATGAGCCAGAACGTTTCCTTTTAGCTGCGTATTAACGGGGACTTCCATCGCACCGATTTTGGCTAAGGCAACCCAAGCAACTAAGATCTCTACACCATCGTTAAACATCAACAACACGGTATCGCCTTTGCTGATACCCTGCCGTCGTAAGCCGTGGGCCAGACTATTCGAACGCCTGTCCATATCAATATAGCTGTACTGTTGACCGTTACAGACTATCCAGGTTTTCTCCCCGTATTTGGCGATGCGATTTGCGAGGACTTGGGCAACAGTTTGCTTCTGCCGAGAATCGAGTTCTGTGTAGTTGTCACCCATTTCTCACACTGGTGTGTATTTGAGAGTTACGCATGTTAGCGGGCAGCAAGGACTTAGAACAACTATAACTTATATTTCGATGTTTCTAGAAATACTGTTGACAGAAATACCATTAGTGATTTAAGCTGCATAAATGAAACTAGATTTTGAGCAAGCGGCCGTGCTGATGGCCCAACTGGGCAATGAAACCAGGTTGAAAATTGTGCGTCTGTTGGTCGAAGCCGGTGTCATAGGCCTGCCAGTAGGCGAGATCCAGCGGAGGCTGGACATCCCTGCATCGACTCTATCGCACCACATCAGCCACCTTAAACACGTTGGATTAGTATCGCAGACCAGGCAAAGTACGACGCTAAGTTGCTGTGTCGAATTTAGCAAGATCGATGCGATAGTCAGATTCTTGACCGACGAATGCTGTGTAAGAGGTCGGGGCAAGACCAAGAAACGTAAAGCCGCGTAACTAGATAGGAGACACATTATGCGCATGCATGTATCTGTAGCTGTCGAGGATGTTGCGAAAGCAATTGAATTCTACTCCACGCTATTTAATCAGCAACCAACTATTGTGCGTAAAGACTACGCCAAGTGGATGGTGGAAGATCCTAAGATAAACTTCGCGATTGACAAGAACTGTGGTAGTCAGGGCGTAGACCACCTAGGCCTTCAAGCGGAGAGCGAAGATGAGCTCAACACCATTACAGAGCGGATGCAACAAGCAGGACAACCCTACTTGGATGTCGGCGAAGTACAATGTTGTTACGCTAACATGAATAAAGCCTGGACCAAGGGATTAGGTGGAGAGAAATGGGAAGGTTTTCTCACCCACGATCAAGACGAAAAGGAGTACGGTCACGACACGGATCATTTGCTTGACCAGAAATGTTGTTGACTAAGTAGGTCGCAGTGATTCTTTAGGTGCCGTCAAGCTGTAGGGAAGCGCGTGGGGGACTAGCCGCCCGAAGGTAATATGGTGATTAGAAAAGAACACACTACTTTTGGCTACAAACATTAATCCTGTAGATTTGCCTAGATCTTGTTTCTAAAGGCCGTCATTCCGGCCAATGCCTACCGGATCAAGTCCCGCAGCGGGTGTAGAGCCGGAATCCAATCGAAACGATCCACCGTAACATAAATGGATTCCCGCTAAAGACACGCGGGAATGACGATTTTTTATTTCCAGATACTCTTGACAATATTTAACCAAATGGTTAAATATTAATATGACCCTACAAGACCACGAACTGGATAGATTATTTCATGCGCTATCCGATACAACGCGGCGCGGAATCCTGTTGCGGGTGCGGGAAAGTGACAAAACTGTCAACGAAATAGCCGCACAGTTTGATATCAGCCTACCCGCAGTATCTAAACATTTGTCTGTCTTGGAGGAAGCTGGCTTGCTCTCTCGTCGCAAGCAAGGCCGCAAAAGGATTTGCCACGTTGAACCCCGGCAACTGCAGAATGCTTCTGAGTGGCTGACGTTTTATCAGAGCTTTTGGAACGATCGCCTCGATAACCTCAAAGACTTTATTGAAAAAGAATCATAACTTCTTAATCCAATGGAGAGAATAATGGATGATGCTGAAATCAAGCTAGTGATTAATAAGAAGATTCATGCTCCGGTTGAGAAAGTTTACGAGGCCTGGACCAAACCGGAAATTATTAGAAAGTGGTTTGCACCCGGTGACAAAATGACAGTACCCAACGCAGAAGCTGACGTTAAAGTGGGTGGCTCGTATCTCATACACATGCACGATCCAGATTCCGGTTCAGATCACATCGTTTCGGGGGAATACGAAGAGGTTGTGCCCAACGAAAAATTGGTTTTCAACTGGAAGTGGAAAGACGGCGTGGACCGAACCCAGGTCACTATAGAGCTCCGTGCTCAAGGTAACGATAAAACCATGGTGACACTGACCCATCGCGGTTTCAGCCAGCAAGAATTTGCAGACAAGCACAATGAGGGCTGGTTTGGCTGTCTCGAAAATTTAGATAAGTACATTGCCTGAAAGGCACATGCTCAACCAAAGATTCATCTACTTAACCGGAGGTACGTAATGTCAGATTTCATCTACTTCATGCGTGGCGGGGATGCGCGTACAAGAAATTTATCCGAAACAGAGATGGTGGCTCATATGCAGGAATGGAAAGAGTACATGGATCGCTTGGGAGCTGCAGGAAAACTGCAAGGAGGTGCGCCTCTTGGTATGGAAGGCCTCATGATAAGTGGAGAAAACAAGTCAGAAAGTGACGGACCATTGGGTGGAGATACCCAGGTTAACGGCTACATTTTGCTGACCGCAAG
>JASJAT010000043.1 GCA_030066885.1 Arenicellales bacterium
TCGAACAGTTGGGACATCCGGTACAGCCTCAATATCTTGATGACATAAACGACCTTGGGGCCGAGTTCGCCCGCTGGGAGGTGGCGACCTCGATAGCCGGTTCCATCATGGGGGTAAATCCATTCGATGAGCCCGATGTAAATGCGACCAAGATAGCAACACAGGAGATCCTGGGACAATCTGCGGAGACCGATGAGCAGGGCCCGGGCGAGCCGGTGCCCAAGAAAAAGAAAATGCCGCTAACAGAATTTCTTGAAAAAGTTCAACCGGCAGATTACATCGCCATACTCGCGTATCTGCCCTTTGATCAAGCATGGACTGATGATTTAAACCAACTCCGCCTGAAGCTAGCCCTCCATTGCAATGTTGCGACATGCCTGGCGTTTGGCCCTAGGTATCTGCATTCAAGTGGTCAACTACACAAAGGCGGCAAGAAAATCGGTCACTTTCTTGTTATCACTGCAACCGCCGTCGAAGACGTGCCGATCCCTCAAGAGCACTATGGTTTCCAACACCTCATAAACGCCCAAGCGCAGGGTGACATCGAAGTCTTGCAGCAACGAGGCCAAAACGTTTTATCTGTAGACTTGGGGCGTATCGATCGCGCACGCGACCTACTCGAACAAATGATGACGTCGGTACCGGATTGAAATAGCGGTGGCTTGACCCCAAATAGATAGCGTGGATACAGAGAATCGACAATCGACTAGATGGATCCTTGGCAAGATCGTTTGGGTGGCTTTTTCGATAGTATTCTTCTATTCGGGATTATTCCTGACAGAGTGGTTACTCGATGCAGAAACCTTCGCCGGAGGCTGGCGTTGGATAATGATCGCTGCCTTTCCGTTTCTAATTCCAGCGATGCTTATCGTAAATCGGCGCTTTGGTTGCGCCACCGGTACCTGCAAAAAGAACCCTGCCGATAAGGATTCTTTGCCTGCCCATTTTCCACTAGCTTGATGCAGGGTGGTCTAGCGGAAATGATATCGCCTTAAAAAAAATCATCTGCTTTGGCTTGCGTCCACTCAACGCCGACCACTTTCCATTCCTCCTCGGCACGTACGTAACTTACATTGAACCGCAGCATTTCTGCGTGTAAATCTAGCAGTTGATCAGCATGGTCAATAGGTTGACCCGCCATGGCTACCAGGATGACGGCATTCGCATTATCCTGGTCAACTATCTGCAACGATCTGGTGATCGGAAACAAGTGGACGTTTTTGTGTCCGAGCAGATATAACGCTACAAGTCGTATAATTGAATTCTTGTCGTACTGACCGGATTTAAAATCGTCCGCCACCATATCCTTGAGTGTATTTACGTCCTTCGCCTCCGCAGCCAGTTTGGCGTTGCCATTCAGCTGATTTATCTGTTGCTCGGGTGATGTTTCGTCACCGCTACACGCAATTAAACTACCAACCAGAAATACAACAAATACCTTGATATAGAGGTATCGGGTCATGAATGAGGCTAGCCTAAGAACTCCAACAGTTTCTCTCTATGTTCAATAGTATCGTTATAGCCCAAGTCAATTAATTCCCGACAAAATGCGCTGTGGAATAATAAATAGCTCAACAACCTCTCACCACTTCCACGCCGGGCTCCGATGACACGCATGAGGTACTGGACCGACAAGGGCAGGGCGTCGATGTGAGGTTCGGCGATGGCGGCAATATCTTCACTCGGCGAGATTACAAAGGTTTCAATATGCTTCAACTCAGTTTGGGTTTGGTTGGTCTCTGACAGTAGGCTCAAGGTCTGGTTAATGCGTTCCAAGCGCTCGATGTCTGCGTTGAGACTGCTCAAGAACAGGGTGTCCAGGATATAGCCGGCTATCTGTCCCATGCTCGGGTACGCCATGGGCTGCGCAGGGATCTCCGACTCAATTTGGCGCTCCTGCCTGACACCGATGACTAGAACTTTGTCGGCACCCAAGTGCAACGCCGGGCTTATAGGAGCAGTCTGTCGCATAGATCCATCGCCGAAATACTCTCCCTCGATGGCTACTGCTGGAAATATGATGGGTATGGCAGACGATGCCATCAAATGGCCAATATTGATATGAGCGTGTTTGCCCAGCCGTCGGGCACGGGTCCATGGCTGCAAGTCGTCGGCCCCACGATAGAAAGATACCGATCGACCTGTCTTGTAGCTACAAGCTGTAACGCACAGAGCTCGCATCTCACCACTGCCGACGGCTTGGTCAATGCGATCAAAGGACAAATGTCGCTCCAGCAATTCGCGCAACGGTGTATTATCGAGCAACGATTTCGGGCTACTTTGCCCAAAGCCGCCCGTTAGCATGGCAAAGATCAAACGGCCTCCGCGCGAGAATGCGCTCCACACGTCCGCTCGAAACACTTGTTCTATTTCAAAGTTTTCCCAAACCCCTACAAGGCGATCTACCCCCTCCTTAAAACGCAACGCAGATGCCGCCAATACAGCAGCGTTGATGGAGCCGGCTGAAGTACCGCATATGATGGGAAATGGATTGTTGACATCATCAGGAATGATATCGGCGACTGCCTTCAATACCCCGATCTGATAAGCAGCGCGTGCACCTCCTCCGCCCAAGATCAACCCAACCTGAGGACGAGCCCGTATCACCCCGAGACCCCCGGCACGCTTTTAACTAGCCGACCGCGGGCGTTTCTCGCCGCCTCACGCGGGTCGGTCGCACAGTATCAGACCTAGCAGCGTCCCCGCGCGTCGAGTCGCTACTCGACATGTTGCTATCACCAACCCTGGATTGTTTAACCGAATGATGATTGGGATTGTGACCACTGCTAGCTTTGTCGCGATTGGCTTTACTGCTTCTGTTGTCGGGTTGTTGCCCGAGTCGCCTACCCGGTTTATTCTGCGGTTGTTTGCGCCGTGACGCATGGTTGCGCTTTGATTCTACCCTTTGTGGCGGTTTTGGATCAGCCAGATCACTTGCATCAAAGTTCGCCACAGGAATCCTATGGCCGATATATTGCTCTATGTCAGCCAGAGAAAACGCATGGGTTTCACAGGCAAAACTGATGGCGTCGCCATCCGCGCCGGCCCGTGCCGTACGCCCAACACGATGCACGTAGTCTTCAGCATCTTGTGGCAAATCGAAATTAATTACGTGGCTGACATTGTCAATATGTAATCCCCTTGCGGCCACATCGGTAGCCACTAAAAGGGCCAGCTCCCCTTGCTTGAATTTTCGTAAAAGACGTTCCCGTTCTTTTTGCGGCACGTCACCGGAAAGTACCCCTGCAGAATAACCATTACCTACCAGCCATGCCCCTAAAGATTCTGCTGTCTGTTTAGTATTGCTGAATATCAAGGTCCGCGTAGGGTCGAATTTCTGCAGTAGCCCTATTAGTAGTGACACCTTCTCGTCGTTCGCTGGGAAATAAATTCGTTCTTGTACTGCATCAACTGTCGCGAACTGGGACTCCACTTTTACAGTTCGTGGATTGTTCATATGCTCGTAGGCCAATTCATTTACGCGCAAAGACAAAGTCGCCGAAAACAACATATTTAGACGCTTTTCGGGCTTTGGCATCCGGCGCAACAAGAACCGTATGTCACGAATAAAACCTAAATCGAACATACGATCCGCCTCGTCAAGAACCATGACCTCGATCGCGTTTAGAGAAAAGACTTTTTGCTTGAAATAGTCTATGACTCGCCCGGGTGTACCGATCAGCACGTCTGCTCCCGACTCCAATTCGCGCCTCTGCTTATCATAGCCAGTGCCGCCGTAAGCCAGAACCAACCGATATGGTAGATGTCGACCTATAGCTTGCGCATCTTTGAATATTTGGATAGCAAGTTCACGAGTGGGCGCCAAGATTAGGGCACGTAGGCCTGACGTTGCAGCCGTCGCGTTAGTGCGATGCAGTCTGGCAAACGTTGCAATAAGAAAAGCTGCGGTCTTGCCTGTTCCCGTTTGTGCCTGACCTGCAACATCCTGCTGTTCAAGCAGATAAGGTAGCGCTCTGGCTTGAATCGGGGTGAGGAATTCTAAATTCGCCCCTTTGATACCTTGCGTCAGTGCGGGGGGAAGGTCAAGATCGATAAAGCGTTGGTCGGTAAGGTGTTTTTGAGTCATAAATCAGATTCTCTAAGCATAGCAGAGAACCTGCGTATCGACCTATCAGAAAAAGCGTTTGGAATACGCCACCGGGAGGGCTAGAATTCTATCCCCAATTTGGAACGTAATGAGGTTCAATACATTTTATGTCGGAAATAGTTCATGTCACCGATGACGGTTTTGAAAAGGATGTCTTACAAAGTGAAAATGCAGTTCTAGTAGAATATTGGGCCGAGTGGTGTGGCCCCTGCAAAATGATCGCACCGGTCCTAGAAGAAGTGGCTTCCGAGTATGCCGGTACGCTCAAGGTGGCTAAGTTAAATATCGACGATAATCCAAACACTCCACCAAAGTATGGCATTCGCGGTATTCCGACACTCATGTTGTTCAAAGATGGCAATGTTGAAGCCACTAAAGTCGGAGCAGTTTCTAAATCACAACTAACTGCCTTTATCGACGGCAATATATGACCTCAGACACACCTTCTGAATACGACAAAACAGGTGCTGGACCTGGTGTCCAGCACGTGCTATCTTAATAGAATACTGGTTACTGTTCTCGCCACAACAACACTTTCCCGCTAACTTTCTTGACGTCAAATGGCGTCCACAGAGCCTGTTTCACAGTCTATGTCCCTATCCTTAGCTGAATTAAAGAAGAAACCGCCGACAGAATTAGCGGAAATGGCCCGCTCAATGAAGCTCGACGGTGTGGGCCGCATGCGAAAGCAGGATCAGATTTTCGCCATACTCAAGGCGCAGGCTCGAAAAGGTGAGGACATCGTCGGTGAGGGGGTAGTCGAGATATTGCAAGACGGTTTCGGATTCTTGCGCTCTGCCGACAGTTCATATCTTGCGGGACCTGACGATATTTATGTCTCCCCCAGTCAGATTCGAAGATTCAACCTACGTACCGGTGATACAGTATCTGGATTGATACGGCCGCCAAAGGAATCGGAACGCTATTTCGCCTTGCTGAAGGTGGAAAGTATTAATTTCCAGTCTCCGGATGAAGCGAAGAATAAGATACTTTTTGAAAACCTAACACCCTTGCACCCGGATGAACGAATCCGGCTGGAACAAGGAAACGGTTCGACAGAAGATATCACTGCGCGCGTAATCGATCTCGTCGCACCCATCGGAAAAGGACAACGGGGTCTATTGGTGTCTTCACCCAAGAGCGGTAAGACGGTGATGCTGCAACAAATCGCGCACTCGATCACCGCTAATCATCCTGATTGTGTTTTGATGGTGCTACTCATAGATGAGCGACCGGAAGAAGTAACCGAGATGCAAAGATCCGTGCGTGGAGAGGTCATATCATCTACGTTTGATGAACCCGCTGCGCGCCACGTTCAAGTGGCTGAGATGGTGATCGAGAAGGCTAAAAGACTGGTCGAACACAAAAAGGATGTCATTATTCTACTCGACTCCATAACGCGCCTGGCCCGTGCCTATAATACCGTCCAGCCTGCCTCGGGCAAGGTATTGACCGGGGGAGTCGACGCTAATGCACTGCAAAAACCGAAACGATTCTTCGGGGCCGCGCGAAACATCGAAGAGGGAGGCAGCCTAACTATTCTAGCTACAGCCTTGATCGAAACCGGCTCTAAAATGGACGAAGTGATTTACGAAGAATTCAAGGGTACCGGAAACTCCGAAATACATCTCGACCGACGCATCTCTGAGAAGCGGGTTTATCCTGCAATCATCATCGGTAAATCGAGTACCCGAAGAGAAGAATTGCTTACCGATCCCAACGAATTGCAGAAAATCTGGCTGCTACGTAAGTTGCTCCATCCCATGGATGACATAGAAGCAATCGAGTTTTTGCTTGATAAGCTGCGTGCGACAAAGACTAACGCCGAGTTTTTCCAGTCAATGAAAAGATAGGCGGTCTTGGGGTTGATTTGGCGGCTCGAAATCCCATATTATCCGCTGCCTTTTTTGAACCCAGAGCCTCGATATGAAAGCCGATATTCATCCGAAATACCAAGAGATCAAGGTCGTTTGTGCCTGTGGAAACTCGTTCGTCACACGCTCAACCCTGGATCAGGAACTGCACGTAGAAATTTGTTCCGCTTGTCACCCCTTCTACACTGGCAAGCAAAAGATCATGGATACCGAAGGTCGCGTCGGTAAATTCAAGCAAAAGTACGCCAGGAAATAGTTAGAACGCCCCTCATTGATTATTGTATAGAGGCAAGCTCGGGCGAAGGCGCCGATCCTACCCCAACGCATCTGTTTAAGGTTTAAATTTCAACCATTTCGAAGTCTTCCTTGGTTGCGTCGCAGTCAGGACAAACCCAAGTATCTGGGATGTCTTCCCAGCGCGTGCCCGGGGCGAAACCCTCCTCTGGAAGTCCTTTTTCTTCTTCATAGATAAACCCACATATCACACACATGTATGTCTTGTATTCCACCGCGGTTTCTTGGTTCATGATAGGACAAAATAACTATTATAACGTCTTACAAATGGGGGCGTTTCATAGTTTTTCCTAGGGTTATATCCGTATTGACAAAAAGTACTGAATGCACGGACGCGGTATGAAATACTGCGCCTTGTACAAGTCTTACAAGTAACACAATGATATGCGATCTCCACCCATAGTAATGACCTTTGGTGGACATGACCCCAGCAGTGGTGCGGGAATTCAAGCTGATGCGTTAACCGTACACGCCCTATCCTGTCATCCGGTGACGGTTGTGACTGCAGTCACCGTACAGAATTCTCAAGGGGTTTTAGACTATCAGCTGATCACTCCTCAGCATATTTTCGACCAAGCTAAGGCGTTGCTGAACGACATGGATATTGCGGTGATCAAGACGGGCATGCTTGGTAACGACGAAGCGGTAAAAGTTGTAGGTGAAATTTCGAAGTCACTTCCAGGCATACCACTTATCGTAGACCCGGTACTGGCCTCTAACACGGGTCAATCCTTGTCTACCGATGAACTCGTTCCAGCCTTACACGAACATTTATTACCAGGAGCAACTTTAACCACGCCTAATGTCGACGAATGCCGCATCCTTGGTAGAAGCCGTAGCATCGAGAGTTGTGTTAACGCGATACTTAAATTAGGTTGCCGGAACATCCTGGTAACAGGTACGCATGATAGTGAAACAGCTGATGTCGAACACACGTTGTTTATGGCCGGAGGTAGATCGTACCGAAGCAGCTATCCCCGGTTGCAAGGTGAATACCATGGCTCCGGTTGTACGCTTGCCGCCGCCGTTTCCGCTTTCGTCGCCCGTGGCTTCAGCGTCGATCGGGCAGTAGCTAGCGCCCTCGACTATACCTGGCAGACGATAAAACAAGCATATAAAGTCGGCTACGGACAATTCATCCCCCAGCGATCGGTGTGCAGTGAAGATTAGAGGCCTCTACGTGATCACTGACCCGGACTTGATTGGATCCCGTCTAGGGGAGGCTGTGGAAGCAGCTCTGCAAGGTGGTGCTACCATTGTGCAGTATCGCCAAAAAGACAAACTAGTCTCCACCTACCAGCACGACGCCCAAAAGTTAAGCGAGCTGACGAAACGTTATGACGCCACCTTCATCATCAATGACGACGTGGAATTGGCCCGGGAGATCGACGCTGACGGGGTCCACGTTGGCCGCTCCGATCCCAGCATCACACTTGCTCGATCGATTATAGGAAGGCATAAAATTGTGGGTGTCTCTTGTTACAATGACATGACGCGTGCACTGGATGCGCAACAGCAAGGCGCAGACTACATCGCCTTTGGTGGTTTTTATGGATCGGCGATAAAACCAAACGCAGTAAGGGCCTCAATCAAACTCTTACGGCAAGCAAAATCCGAGCTGACGGTGCCCCTGGTGGCTATCGGTGGTATCAATGAACAAAACGGTAAACAATTAATTAGCGCGGGTGCAGATTCACTGGCTGTTATCAGTGCTGTGTTCGCACAAAAGGATATAAAAACCGCAGCGAGACGATTGTCCAACTTATTCAACTAAAAGTTCCGCTAAAACAAATGAACAGTGCATTTACGACGGCTAAAAAATATATCCCCGGTGGTGTCAACTCACCGGTTCGCGCCTTCAAGGGCGTTGGCGGTGATCCTGTTTTCATCGATCGAGCACAAGGCGCGTATCTTTGGGACATCGATGGAAATCGTTATATAGACTACGTCGGTTCCTGGGGACCCATGATCCTGGGCCACGCGCACCCGCGAGTAATCGAAGCGGTTAAGCAAGCTGCGGAACATGGACTGAGTTTTGGTGCACCGACACTGGTCGAAACGAATCTAGCTGAAAAAATTTGTGAACTAATTCCTTCTATAGACAAAGTGCGCATGGTTAGCTCAGGGACCGAAGCTACAATGAGTGCGATACGCTTGGCCCGGGGCTTTACGGGGCGCGACAAGATTGTCAAATTTGAAGGTTGTTATCACGGCCATGCTGACAGTCTTCTGGTCAAGGCGGGATCTGGTGCACTCACGCTGGGTGTCCCCACATCACCGGGCGTCCCAGCCGATCTTGCCCGACATACCATTACCGTCGAATACAACAATGAGGAGCAGGTACGTAAAGTCTTTGCTGGGGCTGGGAAAGAAATAGCCGCGATTATTGTCGAACCCGTCGCCGGCAACATGAATTGTGTACCACCAAAGCCGGGATTTCTTGAGACACTGCGAGAACTTTGTAGTCGGCACGACAGCATACTGTTGTTTGACGAAGTAATGACCGGTTTTCGTGTCGGTTTGACCGGTGCTCAAGGCCTTTTTCAGATCGAACCGGACCTGACAACGTTCGGTAAGGTTATAGGTGGCGGTATGCCGGTTGGCGCTTTTGGCGGCAAGGCGGAAATAATGGATCACCTCTCCCCCGACGGTCCTGTTTACCAAGCGGGGACGTTGTCTGGAAATCCGGTAGCTATGGCGGCGGGGCTTGAGACGTTGCGCCTCATAGCCGAACCGGGGTTTTTTGAGACACTAAGTGAAAATACAGCGTACCTGACGGAACAGATTGGTCATGCCGCTGCCCAACAGCAGATTGCTTTGCACACTCAACATGTCGGGGCCATGTTCGGCTTATTTTTTTCCGATGCTAAACAAATCAGTTCATTTGATGAAGTTATGGCTTGTGACACGGAAAAGTTTGGATCTTTTTTTCACGGCATGTTAGAGGCTGGTGTGTATCTAGCGCCGTCCGCTTTTGAGGCCGGCTTTGTTTCTTCCGCCCATAGTCCAGAAGATCTGGACGCTACCGTATCCGCGGCGCGAGATGTGTTTGCGAGGCTATAAACTAAAAGTTCAAAGGAAAAAGTTTAAAGTAATAAACGAGACCTTAAAGCAAAGCAGACTATGGGAAGGATTTCTTTAGACTTTCAACTTTATTCTTTAAAACTCATTGGCTGCTTGATTATTCGAATATTCAGCGGGTAAGCAAAATCAAAACCCCGCTGCGCTCGCAGAGAGGCACGGAGGGTCATCGAAAAATGGAATGCAACAATCATCAATAACAACACAAAGCCTATAAACAGGGCGCTTAACATTACCGCTACCAAAGTGAACAGCGTTATGGTCAACTGAAAGTTCAAGGACTCTCGACCAGCCTTGTCCACCCCTGTCACTTGATTTCGCTTTAGCATCCATATAGCCAGAGGAGCAAAGATATGGCCGAACGGAAACACGTAGCCAAGTAGTGCACTTAGATGACAGAACATAGTCCACAACCTCTCGCTTTCCCCGGTTTTTTCCGCCTCTTTCGGTACTGTAACTACTGCGACGCGCTGTATCCACTGAATGGCCCCGATCAGTACAAACAAAATGCCAAATGTCCAAATAACTGCAGTGCTGATAAATGACACTCGGAACCGCGGAGGGTCTTGGTAGAGATATGCTTGGGCGCTAAGTAGAGGCGGTTGATCTTTGCTGAGCTGCTCGAGGTCAATGGTGACGCTCCAATCCCCTTGTCCCGGCGCTAGGTCAAGTATTGGAAATCGCTTTTCTACCAACACTGAGTTACCGCTTAACGTTCCAGGCGAACGGATCCCCAAACTGTCTCCTTCTATGATCCCTGCTCCTTCCTGCGTTTTGTAGTCGTCGTTGTTTACGCTGTAGGAATATCGGATAGCGTAATCCCTCCAACTGTCCTCAGCTAACTCCAAAGAGATCGAGAACTCGACCTCGGTGTTTTCGTCCACGCGCAAGTCAATCGAGTTAGTGCGATCCAGTTGCAAATCGTACCCAATGGGTGGTGCTCGAAACACCATTTTGTACAAGGTATTTACGACAGGCACACAGCTGGATAACACTAGTAATATACCTGTTAGAATGATATAGATTTGAAACTTGCGCATGCTCTATGAATGTAAGGGGATGAACTATAACGGTGATACGTTATACCCTGAGTTGAAATGAATGCTTGCCTTAAATTTTATCTAAGTTTTAACAACTGTTGTCTCAATAGGAGTGGTCTCTTTGCTCTCCCGGCCATTTTAGTCCTGGCGACGATGTTGTTTCAGTCGAAACCGGTCGCAGCTGAACAAAACACAGCTTTTCACCCAGCACCGGGAATGTTTCTCGTCGCTGCGCCGAAGATGAGAGACCCAAGATTCAAACAGTCCGTAATCCTCTTGGTTGAACATTCATCTGAAGGCTCACTGGGCTTTATCGTTAACAGGAGAACGGATATGACCGTTACCGATGCCTTCCCTGAGCTAGAACAACAGATGGAATTGGAGCACGCCCTATATTTCGGAGGTCCGGTGCAACCATCAAGAATTATGTTTGTTTATTCCGAACCCAATCAGATCGCGGAGCACAAAGTCATAAATGGTGTTTACTGGGGAACGAATTATGATAACTTGAAGGAGATCCTGAATAGAAAAGGGGAAGATGCACTCAGGATTTTTTTTGGATATGCAGGGTGGGGACCCGGTCAATTGGAGTTCGAATTATCTCTAGGGGATTGGCAGGTGTTTCCAGCCAGTGCCGATCACATATTTAGCGAAGACTCCAAACGACTTTGGCATTTGCTCAACCAGAAAAAGAGCGGAGTTATCACCCAGCGCTCGTATATTCGCCTTAGCCCCTACCTTTAACCCCAAGCCGGGTAAAGATACTTTCCGTCTACAAGGATTATTATTTCATGAAGAGTAAGTGGGACGATCAAGAAGCTAGCCGTTATGCACACGACCCTGTAGAAATGCGGGCGTACACTTCACGTTTAATCGGTAGCGATGAAGATCTGGTACTGCATGGTGGTGGGAATACCTCTGTTAAGGCAACGGTAACCAATTTATTTGGAGAAAAGGAAGAAGTCCTCTTTGTGAAGGGCAGCGGTTGGGATCTGGTAACAATTGCGGTTGCGGGGTTCGCCCCGGTGAAATTAGATGTTTTAAAACGTATGGGGCAACTCGAACAACTATCGGATACCGACATGGTCAAACACCAGTGTGCGGCGATGATCGACCCAAAGGCACCTAACCCATCGGTAGAGGCTATCTTACACGCCATTATCCCATTTCAATTTGTAGATCACACTCATGCCGATGCGGTAGTCACTATTACCAATACGAGCAATGGGGAACAACGTATTCGAGACCTCTATGGCGAGCGTGTATTGATCATCCCGTACGTCATGCCGGGGTTTGTTCTGGCTAGAAAAGTAGCCCAGATGACACGAAATATAAACTGGCATAGTTTGGAAGGGATGGTCTTGATGAACCATGGTGTGTTTACTTTCGCCGATGACGCCAGACAGAGTTATGAAAGAATGATCCAGCTGGTCGATGAAGCTGAGCAATACCTCCGGCAGCAGGAAGCGTGGGGTACTGTCCAAAAGGGCAAAAGCGAAGAGATGGATCCATACGCGCTATGCAAATTGCGCAAAGCGGTCTCGGCCGCTGCCGGCAAGGCCATGATCAGTTTGTTAGACGATAGCCCTTCCGCTCTCGGGTTCAGTGCTCTAAACAACGTCGCCGACATTGCAACACGGGGACCTTTAACGCCGGATCATGTCATCCACACCAAACGAGTGCCACTTCTTGTTCAAGACGATATGGGTAAGGACATCGATTCCTATGTAAATAGCTACCGCGACTATTTTCAGCAGAATAAAGTTGACGGACTGACTTGCCTCGACCCCGCACCAAGATGGGCGATCTGGAAAAACCAAGGCGTGCTCGCCTTCGGAGGTTCGGTAAAAGAGGCCGGCATTGTGGCCGACATCAGTAGACACACTATTCGATGCATACAATGGGGTGAGTTACTGAGCGGTTGGAAGGCCCTAGATGCCAAGGAGATCTTTGAAGTTGAATATTGGGACCTAGAACAGGCCAAGCTGAGGAAGGGTGTTGACAAGCCTGTTCTACAAGGACGTATCTCCCTGGTCACCGGGGCAGCCAGTGGCATTGGCAAGGCTTGCGTAGAAGCTTTACTACGGCGTGGAGCCGCTGTCGTAGCTATTGATATAAATCCTGAGCTCGAACACATGTATGATCGACCCGACGTCGTGGCATTAGTCTGTGACGTTCGTGACGGTCCGGCGTTGCTAAAGACGGTTCAGACTGGAATCACTAAATTCGGCGGATTGGATATCGTAATCAGCAACGCCGGCGTATTCCCGGCCAGTCAATCCATCGCGGACATGGAAGACAATACCTGGGCTGCTAGCCTAGATCTGAATCTGTCCAGCCACCAGCGTTTGTTAAAGGCCTGCATCCCATTTTTACGCGAGGGTATCGAGCCAGCCGCGGTTATCATCGGCTCCAAGAACGTGCCGGCGCCTGGTCCCGGTGCGTCGGCCTATTCCGCAGCCAAAGCTGGGCTCAACCAATTAGCGCGTGTAGCCGCATTGGAACTGGCAGAATACAGTATCCGGGTTAATACGGTGCATCCTAATGCAGTTTTTGATACCGGTATTTGGTCTGATGACATCCTGCAAAGTCGCGCTGACCATTATGGGCTGAGCGTAGAGCAATATAAGAGGAACAATCTGCTCAGGACGGAGGTCACATCACGCGACGTAGCTGAGCTGGTTTGTGAGCTAGCCGGGCCCTTATTCGCCAAAACCACTGGAGCGCAAGTCCCTATCGATGGCGGTAATGAAAGGGTTATATAACACCAGTAGCGAGTTGCGAGGGGCTACAGGCTAGGTCAGATCTAGCTCCCAGTAAGAAACTTTTTCTAAGGGATTGTCGTAGTAGGACCCGGTTTGTTTGAACCCCAAGCTTTTATAAAGATGGATGGCATCCTCGAGAAAATCCAAGGTGTCCAGCTTCATACGTTCGTAGCCGATATCTCTTGATACTTCGATGATGCGATGGGCCAACTGTCGACCCAGGCCTAGGCCCCGGTAGTCAGGCCTTACAAACAATCTCTTCATCTCACAGTGCCCATTATCGAGAGGCCTGAGCGCCACACAGCCCGCGACTTGACTATTTACAAATGCGACTAGCAGGGCTCCTCGAGGTGGTTTGTATTTTCCGGGCAATTCGGCCAACTCTTCTTCGAATCCTTGAAAACACAGGTCAACACCCAGGAACGTTTCATATTCGCGAAACAGCGCCTTTATCTCCGGCAAGTGAATCGGTTCTGCTGGAATGATCGATAGTTCAGGGTTCATCTTAACCTTGCTTCCACTGGGCCTTGCTAAAGTACCTCGATAACCGCTTTATCGTCAGTCGGCGCTGCGTCATTCGACTATTAGAGTGAGCAAATCATACCATCCTCACCACCCACCTTGATGGAGATCTAAGCTCACAAGCTTGACCGGTCAAAGAAGACAGCAGAGAATTCCGCCGCTGAATGCACCACCGTGCCAAACAACTAGTATCGTGCGGGCACTTTTGACTCATAGCTAAATTAGAGGGTAAGCATTTAAGATGGTAGAAAGCAAAGGGCGCAGAGGAGGTCGTGCTGCACGCCGAGCGTTAAGAGCGGCCCCGGTACCACAGGAACAGCGGCCGGTACAACCTGGCATGGAAGGCGGGCGCTACAAACCATTGACCGACGCAGAAGTACGACGCGTTCACCAGGCTGCTTTAGACGTTCTGGAACAGATCGGTCTGAGCCAGGCTATTCCAAGCTGTGTTGAACTGGTTACACAAGCAGGTGGAAAGTTAGATCAACACGGGCGCCTGCTATTTCCGAGGTCGTTAGTGGAAGACACCGTGGCCAGCGCGGCTCGGAATATTATTCTGCATGGCCAGGATTCGAAACATGATATGGAACTGAGTGGGAACAAAGTTTATTTCGGAACCGCCGGTGCCGCCGTTCACATAGTGGACTCCGAGACCAGAGAATACCGAGAGTCCACACTCGCCGATCTTTATGACATAGCTCGTTTAGTAGACTCTCTAGAACATATTCATTTTTTTCAACGCTCAATCGTTGCTCGTGATATTACCGATCCTAGAGAGATGGATCTCAATACGTGTTATGCCTGTGTAAGTGGAACCAACAAACATGTTGGGACTAGTTACGTTTTACCCGAGCACTTAACCGACTCGATGCCTATGCTGCATACAATTGCCGGCGGCGAAGCACGCTGGAGAGAGCGTCCGTTTGTCAGCATGTCTTCGTGCTTTGTAGTCCCCCCCTTGCGCTTTGCAGAAGAAGCCTGCACTACCCTGGAAGCAGGGGTACGATCGGGGATGCCCATTTTGTTGTTAGCCGCCGGTCAAGCAGGTGCGACCAGTCCGGCGTCACTGGCGGGCGCCGTCGTGCAAGAGGTCGCCGAGGTACTAGCTGGTTTGGTTTACGTCAACCTTATCGTGCCGAAACACCCAGCGATCTTTGGTACCTGGCCTTTTGTGTCGGACCTACGCACGGGCGCCATGAGCGGGGGCAGCGGCGAGCAAGCAGTGCTTATGGCTGCGTGTGGCCAAATGGGGCGATTCTATGATCTGCCGACCGGCATCGCCGCAGGCATGGCGGATTCTAAGCTACCCGATGTCCAATCGGGTTACGAAAAAGCGTACACCAACGTATTGGCTGGGCACTCCGGTGCCAACCTGGTCTATGAATCAGCCGGCATGCAAGCGAGCCTGCTGGGGTGCAGCCTGGAGAGTTACATCATTGATAACGATATGCTTGGGGCAATCAATCGAACGGTCCGCGGTATCGAAGTGACGGAAGACTCCCTATCCATTGAAGCGATTCGGGATGTTTGTGTTGAGGGGCCTAATCACTTCCTCGGTCACGATCAGACCATGCAACTGATGCAGAAAGATTATGTGTACCCCACTATTGGGGACCGGGATAGCCCCAAGGAATGGGCAGAGCAAGGTTCCCAGGTTGCGCTAGAGCGCGCTCGGACTCAGCTGCTTGAAACCATGACTTCGCACTTCCCCGGTCATATCAATGACGAGTTAGACTCTCAGATACGACAAATCATACCGGTCAGACTGCCACGAGAGAACATGCAACCGGGCACACCACGCTGGGCAACGTGAGAATGTCTAGTGGGGCTAGCCGTTTTGGCGGCTAGCCTGTGACCATAAGCACCATGGAGAACTCGCCATAAGCACAGCTTTTGCAAACGGCTGTCTTAGGAGAGACACTAGCTAATTTACTAAATCTAAACTTCTTTCTCGTATAGTCTGAGTGTTTTCCCTTTGTGCTCACGGTGGCCAAAGTATCGGTAGCCTAAACTCTCGTACACATGTTGTGCACGCTGGTTAAATTCGAATACATCCAGCCACACTCGCTGCCGATTCAATTCCTCCTTGCACACTCGTTCAACCAAAGACACGGTGCGTGATCCATAGGATTGACCTTTTCGAGCAACTACGATTCGACCGAATTCGACGCTCTGCCCATCCGGGTCAAGTATCAAAATCACAAAGCCCACCAGCTCATGTTGAAGATCATATACCGACTTATACACAACATCGTCTCGACCATATTCCCTTTTATGCTTATCCACTGAATACGGGAGGATGTACGGTATAGTGTCCTCGTCCTTTTCCATATGATGAAATATCTCGAGCTGTTCTTCAGTCGCATCGGCCAAAGTAACTACACCATCTGTTAGTGAATTCATAGAACTCACCTAACGAGATTCAGTCGTTCATGCCACTCCGCGATGGATTCTTTGGGGTATTGACCAAACTGCTGATCCTTTTCACCCAGGCACAGATCAACCCATTCCGGCTTTGAATCCAGCATCAAGTGTGTCCGCTCTGGAGGGACTGGTAGCTCGGAATCGATTGCCGAGGCAAACGGATGAACCAGATCGGGCCATCGTGGATCCCATACCCATAGGGCGCTAGCGCAGAGTTTGCAGAAATTTCTTTGCGCCGGGCTGATTTTGTATTGCCCTTGGTTGTCTGTGATCCTGGCCTGATATTGACCGATGTTTTCCCGACCTTTCACCTCGAGGCTGGCGTTCTCTCCCCCGAGATTGACTGCGTAGCCACCGCCACCGGCGGTTTTTCTACAGATTGAGCAATAGCACAAGTTAAACGGGTACGGATGAACTGACTCAACAGTAAATTTCACGGCCTGACAATGACATGAGCCTGTTAGTAACATTCTTTATCCCTCCATAGTTCTATTGGTTGGTCGGGTGCTGGTTGACGTCGAACTGTAAAAGTGGGAGCTTGCGCGGTGCGGGGGTAGATGCCACTTGACCCTGCTGCACCGCTCCCATTCTTCGATAAAAATCGGTGGCGTTCGGATCGGACACCACTTTTAAGCGTTCAACTCCGCGCGATTTACAGTGATCCAACGCACAATAAACGAGCTGTCGACCTATACCTAGGCCCATGTACTCGGGCAAAACCCATAAGTGATCTATTTCCGCTTCATTGTCTTGCATATCCAGACTCACAAACCCAGCTACATGATGATCACATTCGGCCACATATATCGTATTCTCATCTATATATTGCGGCGTGACAGTGAGGTCCTTTTGCCATAGCTCGATCCAAGCGTCAGGGTATCCCCAGTGTTGTTTAGCCGTATGAGCTATCTCGGTCAACTTATCTGCGTCCGCCAGCACAGCGGATCTAATATAGGTCATTACGACCTGGGAGCCGGAAAGCTCATAGAAAAAGTGAATGCTTCTTGGCTAGGCCCCCGAGAGTCCAGTATCTCTAGGCGGCGTTTGCCCTCGGCTACCGTAGGGATGTGACCCTCCTGGACCCACCACAGCACTAGATTTGAACCTGTTAAAGGCTGAAACCAGACCTTCTTGTTACGCAAAAAGTCTAAATGAGCGGACCGGTACACGAACCCCTTAAGCGCATCCAGGCTTTCCCATACAGACATATTGACCAATATCCTCTCATCCTCGAAAGCCTTAATCGACGTGGCATCACCACTATCATCTTGCAACCGCCAAATAAATCCAGGGCTGTTGTCGGCCATGGTGTTAATTGGTTCTAAGCCGTCTACGAAGTCCTGCATGACCGCATCGTCGAAAGACGCGATCATTTTAGCTACATTAAACTGGGCGATGTGATATTGCATTGTCTGAAACCACGCTATAAGTCCAAGTGCATTTCATGCCATTGGCCACCACCGTGAGTCGACGCTGACACTCCCGCATCTTGATATCCAAACTTTTTGTAATAACCGATCACATGCTCTCTACACAAAAGCAATATGGTCTGTTTACCCAGCGCTTTCGCGCGGTCAATGAACCGATCCATCAAGGGGCGCGAAACACCTGTCCCCTGATAACTGGGTGCGACCGCTATGGATAGGATAACGATGTTTTTACCATTAGGATCATGACCGACCATATCTTTAAATTCCTCGTCTGCTAAATCGGGTTGATCCGTGGCACCACTATTAATAAATCCAATAACCCTTCCGCTCGCGTGGGCGACTAAGAAACCATCAGGAAAAATAGCTGCCCGCTTTTCGATTTTCGCCATTGATGCCGCCTCTGCTGCACTAAAGCATGCGACCTCAATGTCGTAACACGCCCGGATGTCTTTGGCAGCTACGTTTCTAATTGAGACGTCAACCATTGGCGAGCTTAGAAGGTATCGTGCCGCTTCGTTGCAACATGCAGGCTAACCATGACCAATGGTGAAATTATTGCGGCCTGTACGGTCCTGTCCACGGACCAAGAATAGGGGGCGCCTCCCGTAGTCGTGTGCCTGATGCGGCTGTGCCATTTCTTGCCCAAGCGCGTGATCGTAGTAACAAAAACCGGGCATGATCCTAATCACAAACGCTGCCCGCCTTGCGCCGGTCGTGTTCGCTCGGGACCCATGAATCATGTACACGTCGTGAAACGACATTTGCCCTGCTTCGAGTATCAAGTCATGTGCCGTGCTTTCGTCAAAGTGTTCAGCGTCACACACTTGATTAATAGTGAGGCTATCGTCCTCCTCCCAATGGTGACTATACGTCTTGCGGGCCTTGTGTGACCCGGGAATAAACTGCATGCACCCGTTTTCTTTAGTGGCATTATCTAATGCAATCCAAACCGTTATCGTTTCCAGGGGACGAATCGGATAGTATTCTCCGTCCTGGTGCCAAGGCGTCGTCTTACCGACTTTGGCGGGTTTTCCAAAAATAGTGGTCCCCCATAAAATAAGGTCTTCTCCAACAAGTTGTGCAGCGATGTCCAGTATCTCCGGCTGTGTCGCGAACTCCAACCATTCACGAGAACCTCTGACTCCCTGAGCACCGGGTTGTTCAAGGTGCGGTCCCAACATGAAATCGGATGGAATACCCGGATTGACAGCGAGCAGGCGATCGTATGCTTCGCGCATACGGTTCAACATGTCCTGTGGCAGTCGATATCGAGGAATGAGGTAGCCGTACTTCTCGTATCGCTTTCTCTCCGCAGCGTTGAGCTGTGTTTCGGGGCGGTTCATGTACCGTGGCATCTCGACCTGTAGTGAAAGCCGTCTTTTATACCTTTATCAGAATTTGTCGATTACAGTTATACCTAATCCCGAAAACCTGCCCATATCCATGAGCGCTTGAGGTGCTTGGTCAAGACTTATCCTGCTTTGGACCAGTCGGCCCGGATCCAGCCGTTTGCGATTTACCAGCTCCAGTATAGGGGGAATACGATAAGCCTGCATACCGTGGCTACCGATCACCTCAAGCTCTCTCGACACTACTTTGTCGAAAGGGATGGTGGCGCGCGCTTCCTTTCCAACCATCAGCCCCACCTGTATATGCTTTCCACGCTTGCGTAGACTGGCGATGGAGTTAAAACAGGTCTGTGCACTCCCCAGAGCATCAACTGAGATGTGCGCACCACCTCTGGTGAGCTCGAGTACAGATTCAACGACCCGTTTTTGCTCGTTTCCGTTGATAGTGGCCACGGCCCCAAGAGAACCGGCCAAGTCAAGCTTGTCTTGATCAATGTCAACTGCGACAACCAGCGCCCCCAGCGCACTCGCAATCATGGTAGCGGACAACCCGACACCGCCGCAGCCATGTATTGCAACCCATTGCCCACCACTTAGTTGACCCTGGTCAACCAGGGCCCGAAACGCGGTAATAAAACGACACCCCAAGCTGGCTGCAGACACGAAGTCGACGTCGCTCGGCAGGCGAACCAAATTGACGTCCGCGTGATTGATCGCCACTAACTCGGCGAATGAACCCCAGTGAGTGAACCCAGGCTGGAATTGATGATCACAAACTTGTTGGTTCCCTTGGAGGCACTGCTCGCACATACCACATCCGCACACAAAAGGAACAGTGACTCTGTCCCCGGCACGCCACTTGGTAACATCGTGTCCCACTTCAACAATCTCTCCAGCCAGTTCATGGCCGGGAACATGGGGGAGATCAATATCAGGATCGTGCCCCATCCATCCGTGCCAGTCGCTTCTACACACCCCAGTGGCCTTGACCTTTATTACTGCCCCTGCTTTCAACAGTCCGGGGTCAGCTACATTCTCGATGGTTATGGGTGCCTCAAAGCCCCGATAGATCGCTGCTTTCATAAAGGGTTTAGCCCGCGTGCTGCATGAAGTTATAGAATGTCAGAGAAAAGCCCGCACTTATTCCGGTGCGATTCGAATGAGCCTTTTCCCCATATTTTCACTGCGATATAAACTGGCGATAGAACCCGGCGCACTTTCAATTCCATTGGTGATCTCTTCCCGGTAGCGCAGCTTCCCTGATTTTACCCAGTCCGTCAGAATCGCTAACGCCTCATCGTAGCGATCTGCGTAGTCGAAAACTAAAAATCCCTGCATTCGCGCGCGCCTCACCAAGATTCTGCGTTCCACGCGTGGCGCCAGAGGCGGTGGGTCCCAACTCGGGACCGAAGCGGTTCCGCATATTACAATCCGGGCACCCACGCTGATATGCTGCAACACAGCATCGGAGATGCTCCCCGCCGTATTGTCGTAGTATACGTTCACTCCATCCGGACACAGTCGGCCAATGGAGCGCTCCAAGTCATTGCTGTTGTAGTTGACGACTGCGTCATAACCAAACTCATCACTGCATATCTTGGCCTTGGCGACACTACTGGTGACGCCTATTGTGCGACACCCCTTGATTTTCGCGATTTGCCCCACACACGATCCCACAGCTCCCGCCGCGCTGGACACCACTATGGTTTCGCCAGGCTCGGGTCGGCCTACTTCCAACAGGGCGAAATATGCCGTGAGGCCATTTAATCCGAGTATTCCTAGCGAGGTAGAAATGGGTAGGCTGGGGTCAACCTTGCGCTGGATGGTCTCCGGTTTTACGAGCGCATAGTCTTGCCAACCAAACATGCCGGTAACAAACTCCCCCGGGACAAAGTCTGGGTGGCCAGACTGATCGACGCGACCAGTGGCAAACGCACGCATCACGCCCCCAATTGGTACTGGCTCAGAATAGTTGGCCACTGCACTAACCCAACCACGCATGGCCGGCTCAACAGATAAATAGATATTTCGGATCAGAATGCGCCCGTCTTGTATTTGAGGAACGGCGGTTTCTTGAATCTCAAAATTCTCGGCCTGTGGGATCCCTTTCGGGCGAGACTTTAATAGGACTTGACGATTCGTTGCTTGGGTCATGTCCCAGGTGTACGAATGGCGTGCAGTCGTTAACCTATTTTAAGGCGTGCATATATGCCGAAACATCGTCGATTTGTTGTTCTGACAACCTGAACGCGATGTCATTCATTATGCCCCCCTCGCTTTTACGCTGCCCCGATTTATAGGCCAATAGCTGTTTCTTGAGGTAATCGCGGTGTTGATTGGCGACCCTGGGAAACATCTGCGGGACACCATGCCCGTTTGGTGCGTGACATCCCATGCATGCAGCAACCTGCATATCCTTGAACCCCCCCCTAAACAACCGCTCACCTCGCTCTGCTGCTTCGAGGTCACTTTCGGGAACGGACGCTTGTTTCGCGTTTTGACTCGCGTAGTAAGCGCCGAGATTTTTAATATCCTCCGAGGTTAAATTGGCCACAAAGGCCGTCATTTCAGCCACCTGCCTTTCCCCTGATTTCATCTTCTCTAGTTGATCTACAAGGTAGCCTTCAACCTGACCGGCCAAATTAGGAAATGTCGGGACCATGCTGTTACCATCTTCACCATGGCAAGCGGCACATTGCTGTTTTGCTATAGCCTCCGCGGCTTTAGCGTCCCCGGCTTGGGTCACGCCCCAGGGCGAAAGTAATAACAGCGTGAGTACTGGGGCTGTGATCGAGGGTTGTTTTAACATCAACTTCTCCAATAGTGATTTAGAACGTATCCACTGAACCAAAGATTAAGGGCGTCATCAAAGAAGTAGCGGTGGATAAGCTGTTACATAAGCTGAGTGCTTTTTATAGCACGTCATTATATTCGGTCACAATAGCGTGGTTTTAGCGTAACCCCCTCATCTCACAGGTGTCCACTACCAAACCAAGTTCCCTTCCTAAGCTTTTGTCGGAGCCCAGGTTTTTGACGGCAGCACATACCCCTGACCAGTGGCCTCCCGATCGGGGCTCGGAAGTGGCGTTTGTCGGCCGCTCAAACGTCGGGAAATCGAGCGCCATTAATGCGATTACACAACGCAAAGCATTAGCCCGAACAAGCCGAAGCCCAGGCAGAACCCAGCAGATCGTGTTTTTTCAACTACCCGGTGAGCGGCGGCTTGTTGACTTACCCGGCTACGGGTACGCGAAAGTTCCTGCCAAACTGCGTAATCACTGGGCGTCAACCATTGAAAAATATATAAACACGCGGGCTGCTTTAAGAGGACTTATTATGCTCATGGACTCACGTCACCCTCTGACCGAACTGGATCGAAAAATGCTGCACTGGTGCTCATCTGCAGAATTATCGACATACGTGCTACTGACCAAAATTGACAAATTAAGCCGAAATCAGATGATTTCCACTCAGCGTAGTGTGAACAAGGAAACGGTCCCCCTGGGAGATGTGACTGTGCAACCTTTTTCAGCTGTAGACGGTACCGGAGTCAAAGAAGCCCGCTGTCAGATTGTGACCTGGCTTGAATAAAACCGGGGACAGTATACTTTTTAACATTACAAAAGACTGTAGGAGCAGCTCCCTCGCCGCGATTCGATCGGTGCGGGGTGACATGGTGATTAGTAAAGTACAAGCTGTTTTTCAAGATGCAGATTTCGTATTGTCGATATACCTTGGATTTATCCCCACAGAAGGTTTTAAACGTCAAGGCATACTGCCCCCACAAAGTAAAAAGCCCCGGAACCAAGGGGAGGGCGTTCCGGGGCAAGACACTTTGGCCTGCCCGAGGTATACGCTGGGCAGAGCCTTCCCGCCCAGGGAGGAGGGGCGGGCCAGCCAATACTGATCATATTGGCCTTACACAATAGACCGGGAAAATCAGAAACAGTTCACTATAACGACAAAAAGATGCTCATGGATGCGTTTCCTCCCAGGTTTTTCCAACACCCACGTCCACCGTCAACGGCACCGATAGCTCGGCAACACCGCTCATAGTCTGCCGGATTCGGGTGACGGTGGGTTCGATCTTACCCAGCGGAACCTCGAAAACCAGTTCATCGTGTACCTGCATAATCATGTGGATATCCTGGGCGTCCTTCTGGAGCCAATCATCGATTACCAGCATCGCCATTTTTATAATATCGGCGGCGGTACCTTGCATTGGTGCGTTGATCGCGGTGCGCTCCGCATATTGTCGACGGTTGTGGTTGCTGGATCGAATATCGGGAAGATAGAGACGGCGGCCGTAAACTGTCTCTACATACCCTAACTCTCTAGCCCTCGTCCGTGTGTCGTCCATAAATCTCTTCACGCCAGGATAGCGAGTGAAATAAACATTGATGTATTCCTGGGCTGCAGACCGCTCGATCTTCAATTGCTGGGAGAGACCAAACGCGGACATGCCGTATATCAAACCAAAGTTTATTGCCTTGGCGTGACGGCGCTGGTCCGAGCTTACCTGGTCGACATCAACCCCAAATACTTCGGCGGCAGTGGCACGATGGACGTCAACACCTTCAGCAAAGGCGTTCAGTAAGCCTTCGTCCTGTGACAGGTGGGCCATAATGCGAAGCTCTATCTGTGAGTAATCTGCGGACATTAAGCAATGATCCGGTTCGGGTACGAAAGCGGTGCGAATTTTGCGCCCATCAGAAGTACGAATCGGGATGTTTTGGAGATTCGGGTCGCTCGATGACAACCGGCCGGTTGCGGCGACAGCTTGGTGGTAAGAGGTATGAACCCGACCCGTTTTCGGGTTTATCATTTCCGGTAACTTATCGGTGTACGTGGATTTAAGTTTACTCAAGCCCCTGTGCTCTAGTATGAGTTGAGGGAGCTCGTAGTCAGATGCCAATTCTTGTAAGACGTTTTCGGCAGTGGAGGGTTGTCCTTTAGGGGTCTTTCTGAGCACAGGGAGCTGCAAGCGGTCGTAGAGGATTTCTTGGATCTGTTTTGGAGAGGCTATGTTGAACGGTGTACCAGCCAATTGATTCGCCTTTTCCTGAAGTGCTGTAATCCTGGCTGCGAACTCTTTACTTTGCTTTGCCAGCACGTCGGCGTCGATCTTCACTCCATTACGTTCTACGCGGGACAGGACTGGAACCAAGGGCATTTCGACCAGCTCGAACAACTCACACAACCGATTTTCGCTCTTGAGCTTAGGCCATAGCACTTGATGCAAGCGCAAGGTAACGTCGGCGTCTTCCGCTGCATACGGTCCCGCATCTTCGACCGGGACCTCGTTGAAGCCAAGCTGGTTTTTCCCTTTTCCAGCGACGTCTTCAAAACTGGTTGTCTTATGCCCAAGGTATTTCAACGACAATGTATCCATATCGTGTCGAGTCGCAACGCTATCCAAAACGTAAGACTCCAACATAGTGTCAAACTTAATTCCATTTAACTCTACGCCATAGCCAGCAAGGACACAGTGATCATACTTCAGGTTCTGACCTACTTTATGCCGTGTTTCATCTTCTAGTATTGGTTTTACCTTACTGAGTACTGTATCCACGGCGAGCTGTGCAGGTGCACCCGGATAATCGTGACCACACGGGACATACGCCGCCCGGCCTGGGGTAAGGGCAAAAGATATGCCGACAAGGCTTGCGCCGACTGGTTCCAGAGAAGTAGTTTCAGTATCAAAGGCAAATAATTCTGCGGCACGAAGTAGCTCCACCCAGTCGTCCAACTCCTCTTCGTTGTAAATCGTTATGTAGCTAGAGCTCGATTTGACTTCGGACTGGCTTTCTTCCCTGTTGACGATATCGGTTAGCCAAGAATTGAATTCGAGCTCGCTGTAGAGCTCCCTCAATGCTTCTCTATCCGCTTTTTGTACAATCAGTTGGGTGGGAACGACTTGCGTATCAACGTCAGATTTGACTGTCACCAACTGCTTCGATAACGGCAACTGCTCAACACTCGCTCGAAGGTTATCCCCAACCTTCCCCTTCACTTCATCAGCGTGCTGCACAACCTGTTCCAGGGATCCATAGGTTTTGAGCCATTTCGCTGCAGTCTTGGGACCGACTTTTGGAACTCCGGGGATGTTGTCCGAGGTATCTCCAATCAAGGCCAAGTAGTCAATGACATGTTCCGGGACGACCCCAAATTTTTGCTCTACCCCGGCAACGTCGAGGTGCTTGTCTTGCATTGTGTCGACGAGACTGACGTGGTTGTTGACAATCTGGGCCAAGTCTTTGTCACCGGTTGACACCAAGGTCTGTAATCCAGCACGGGTGGCTTGCCGCGCTAGAGTAGCAATAACATCATCGGCTTCTACCCCTTCTATACAAAGCAAAGGGATGCCCAACGCGTTGACCAGATCATTTACATAAGGAATCTGACTGCGCAGCTCATCCGGCATGGGTGGCCGATTTGCTTTGTAATTCGAGTAAAGCTCATGCCTGAATGTCTTGCCCTTTGCATCGAAAACGACTGCGGCAAACTTGGGTGTGTAGTCGGCCATCAACTTGCGAATCATGCTGATCACGCCATAGATAGCGCCCGTCGGTTGTCCGGAAGACGTGCTTAAGTTGGGTAACGCGTGAAACGCACGGTACAAATACGACGATCCATCAACCAGAACTAATAGAGGTTTCTCGTTCATATTGGTTCAGTCAGTGCGGCCTATTAGATGTTAACTTGTGATAATTCGGCTTCGAATCTGGAGCCATCTTTTAACCTCCCATTATATAAATGTATCAGGGAACTACATCCTGCTATACTTGTCTTACACTTGAGGAGAGGGAAAGGGACTATGCGCCAATTGATCATGAGTACAGTACTGGTTGCCGTTTGGGCCATCGCGTTGGCGCAAGACCCGGTGGAAATTCCCAATCCGCCTGCGATCCCGACCGAAGAAGAACGCATACGAGCTGAGCAAGCTGCTAAACAATACGCTACAGAGAACGACCAAGGGGAAGAAGATCTAGGTGGTGTGCAAACCAGAGAGTTTGTTGTGGGAAACAATACCATTACTGAGTTTAGCAGAGGCGGGCATGTTTTCATGTTGAAGGTGAAACCAAAAAACGCCCCAGCGCAGTACATCGACGAATCGATGCCGGGCGGGAATCTCACCCCGAGCGATCCCGGAATTTCTGAAAACACACAAACGAATTTACCGAAATGGAGACTCGGTAGTTTCTAACCATAGCCAACGAACAAACTACTAGAGCGCGGCGGTGTAATGTCGGATCTTGGAGCTGTATTGGAGCGAGGTCATCGTTTGCCAAAAGAAGGGTAACGCAGAAAAGTTAAAGGACAAGGTCCATTTCCGTTGACTTTAAACTTTGAGCCGTCAAATAAGGTGTTACCTTTATTCCCGTTCAGCGTTATATAGTAGTGCTGTTCTGTGGGAGAGTGATACCAGTCAGGTTTTTTATCCCCCGTTTATGATGGTATATAAAAGGTTATTTGCAGTTGTGTGCCTGGGAACACTGGGGCTCACATCGTTGAATCTTGTGGGCGCCGCCGATTTTCGCATGTATACGGCAAACAAGTTGATGCAACAAAGAGAAGTGACATTCGTCCTCAACACCGACGAGCCCGGATGTCATAACTTGATCAAGAAACGTCGAATATATCGAGTAGCCCAAATCGGTTTTGAAAGCTGCACCGTTTACTCTGAAAAAAACTGTGAAGAGGGAACGGAAATACCGGTGAGCTGGAAAAACAAGAAGGACCCTATCACTTCCTTTACTCGAGGAGCGCGTTGGTTCTTGCCAGGTGAGCGAGGGTCCAAAATGCGCTCCTGGAAATGTGAAGGCGAATCGTAGCCTCTAGAGATGGTTCGAATATATTTTGGCGATGACCTTGGCCGTTACGGCTTTGGTGACGGCCATCCATTTGGGCCGGACCGAATCCACGCGTTCTGGAAGGAGACAATTAAACAAGGTCTCGACAAAAAGGTACAGATTGCAAATCCGGTGATATGCGTTGAACAGGATATAACCCGTTTTCACACTTCACAATACGTGGAGAAAGTCAAAAGCCAATCCAGCTCTGGTACCGGATATCTAGACTACGGTGACACACCGGCGTTTCAAGGTATGTTCGAGGCCACTTCTTACGTAATCGGCTCTGACCTGGACGGATTGGAGCAGGCGATAAATGGGGAGTATCCCAGGGTATTCGTACCGATCGCTGGGTTACACCATGCGCGACGTGACACTGCCGCTGGATTCTGCGTCTTCAACGATGCCGGTATCTTGATCGAGACGCTACGCCAGCGGTTTGGCGTTAAGCGCGTCGCGTACGTCGACATAGATGCTCACCATGGAGATGGCGTGTTCTATGCATTCGAAAGCGACCCTGACTTAGTGTTTGCAGATATCCATGAGGATGGACGCTTCTTGTACCCAGGCACTGGCTTTGCTGAAGAAACAGGTACCGGTGCTGCCCAAGGGACCAAGTTAAATATCCCGCTGCCCCCAGGCGCAGACGATACCGTGTTTCGTGCTGCATGGCCCAGGGTGGAAGAATTTGTACGCCAAGGGAGGCCCGAGTTTATTCTGTTGCAAGCCGGGGCAGACAGCATTGCCGGTGACCCCATTACGCACATGGCATTTTCACCGAAGGCCCATGGGTACGCTGCCCAAAGCCTGTGCCGTATCGCGGATGAATTCTGTAACGGTCGTATTATTGCAATGGGTGGAGGCGGGTATAACCGCACTAATTTAGCGCTGGGTTGGAACGAAGTCGTTAAGGCAATGCTTTAGCCCATCCGGTGTCGAACCCTAAACTCGAACTTTTGCTACAACGGCATCAAAAATATTTCTCGCCAAGACGCCAAGCTCGCTAAGGTTATTGGATCGAACATACTACTATTCCACTTCTTGGCGTACTTTGCGTCTTCGCGAGAGAAAAGACTTGTTTTAAAAAAGTGGCGGTGTGAGTGAGCTAGGAATCTTTTGAGATTAGGCAGCCAAGTCGGTGCGGACGCGATCCGCCCCCTGGGTTCGCGCCAGGTTCATGGCACGATTGGCCCGAGCTAGCAGGCTCTGCAGATCGTCACCAAGCCGGAACATCGTTACACCGATGCTTGCGGTTAGCGTTAAAGCCACTCCTCTCTTGCCTGGGAACTGGGCACGGGACACGGCTTCACGCAAGCGCTCACCGATGTGACGGGCGCCCTCTATAGGAGTTTCAGGAAGCAAGGCGATGAATTGGTCGTCTCCCCAACGACCCAAGCGATCGGGCATGCGCAAAGTATCCCCCAGCTCATCCGCAATAACCACCAGTGCATTATCCGTTACAGATTGGCTGTATTGCTCTTCCACTTCCTTTAAATGATCAATGCCTATAACAGCTACCGCGAGAGTATTGCCATAGCGTTCCCCCAATGCCATCAGTTCGAGCAACTTTATTGTCAAGCCGCGTTGGTTGAGTACATGCGTTAGGGGGTCGATGTCCGCCTGATCGACAATCTCACCCCTTTTCGTCAAGGACGCTTCGGCATCGGTGCTTTGTTGATCCCGAAATAACCATGTACAAACAATCGCGAATATCACCCCGATACATACGGCCTGCAGTATTACTAGCGAAGTTGACGAAATGATTTCTCCGGTCAAGATTGGCGCCACCATGAGCACCAGCAGGCTCACGGCAAATCCTATCAAACCATAGAGCAGGGTAATTCTTCTGAGAAGTGGCTTAACCACGGGAAGGCGAGTGTTCTGCATTAAACACAAATATAGCTTATATTTCCAGGAATGCACTCGATTCAAAGGATCTCTAGATTAGCATAAGCCAACACTAGCCACTTGTTTCCAACTGATTCAAAGTTCACCTGTACCCGGGTGTGTTCACCACGACCCTCAACACTAAGGACTATCCCTTCTCCAAAAGAACTGTGTCTCACTTGTTTGCCGAGTTGTACCGAACCACCGTTGTCTTCCCGTGCGTTGGCGAACGAGAAACGATCCCTCGTACCAGGGCCGCTGCTGCGCACTTCGACTAACATTTCGTCAGGGATTTCACCGAGGAATCTGGACGGCGAACCGTAAGTCTCTCGGCCGTACAAATGACGCACTTCTGCGTAACTAATGTAGAGGAGCTTCATAGCACGGGTCATACCCACATAACACAAACGCCGCTCTTCTTCCAACCGCCCGGGTTCTTGTAAGGACCGCTGGTGCGGAAACAATCCTTCTTCCAGCCCAGTTAGAAACACCAACGGGAATTCCAGGCCCTTGGCGGAGTGCAGGCTCATGAGTTGTACGCAATCCTCCCATTCCTCTGCCTGACCTTCCCCCGATTCCAGAGCCGCGTGAGAAAGAAACGCAGATAAAGTGTCGGTACCGTCCTCCTCGTCATGGTCGTAGTTACGCGCCGCCGTGATGAGCTCCTCTAAGTTTTCCACTCGGGTCTGCGCCTTCTCTCCTTTTTCCTTAGCGAAGTGTGCGAGCAATCCGCTGTGGTGTAGTGTTTGTTCTACCTGGTCGGCCAGCGTTTTTCCTTCTAGCAGACTGGCCAGCTGTTCGATCAAATCCAAGAAAAGACTGAGCGAAGAAATCGCGCGCGACGACAATTCCTTTGTATGCACCAGGGCCCGCGCTGCATCCCAAAGCGACACCTGGTTCACTCTAGCGTAATCTCGAGTCTGTTCGAGGGTTCGATTCCCGATGCCACGGGCAGGCACATTGACAATCCGCTCAAACGACGGATCGTCTTGGCGGCTTGCGACTAAACGCATGTAAGCCAGCGCATCTTTTATTTCGGCCCGCTCGAAGAACCTCAGCCCACCATACACCCGGTAAGGGATCGCCGCCTGTAAAAGGACTTCTTCAAACACTCTGGATTGTGCGTTGGAGCGATACAATATGGCTGTTTCACTGCGTAAATTGCCTTGATCAAGCCAACTCTGAATTCGATCTACAACAAACCGGGCTTCGTCGATTTCGTTGTAGGCTACGTATAGCCTAACCGGCTCCCCCTCTTCGTCGTGAGTCCACAGGTTTTTTCCCAAGCGGCTTTGATTCTGATCAATGACTGCATTAGCTATATTTAGAATATTTGCTGTAGACCGATAGTTTTGTTCCAAACGAATGACCATCGTTCCGGGAAAGTCTTTTTCGAACTGAAGAATGTTCTCAACACGGGCCCCTCGCCACCCGTATATGGATTGGTCATCGTCTCCCACGATGAAAATGTTCTTATGGGCGGCAGCAAACAATTTGAGCCATTCATATTGAATGGCATTTGTGTCCTGAAACTCATCGACCAAAATATGTTGAAATCTTTGTTGATAGCGTACCCGTAGTGGTTCGTTATTCTTAATCAATTCAAACGCACGTAGTAGCAGCTCGGAAAAATCCACTAAAGCGAAACGATCACACAGCTCTTCGTAGGCTCTATATATTCTAAGTAGCTCACGCTGTTGAGTATCTATGGTATCTAAGACATGCTTTGAACGACGTCCTTCTTCCTTATGTCCGTTTATGTACCACTGAATCTGTTTTGGTGGCCAGTATCCTTCGTCCAGATTCAATTCCTTCAACGTACGCTTAATCATCCTGAGTTGGTCATCACTGTCCAGAATTTGGAAACCTTGTTCTAGCCCGGCTTCATGCCAATGGGCACGCAACAACCGGTGCGCGATGCTGTGGAACGTCCCCATCCACATTCCTCGCATTGGGTATCCCAGCATGTGTTCAATGCGACCCCGCATTTCTTGCGCAGCCTTGTTGGTAAAAGTGACCGCAAGAATGGACAGCGGCGATACGCCGCATGCTTGTACAACCCAGGCGACACGGTGTGTTAATACACGTGTTTTACCGCTACCTGCTCCAGCCAGCACCAACAGAGACCCGGCAGGAGAGCACACCGCTTCACGTTGTGCATCGTTGAGGGAATCAAGAATAAACGAGACATCCATGGTGTAACCGACGACTCCTTCTAGTCCTATACTATTGCTTCAGGGCCCAGTTGATGGCCGGCCAGGGGCTGACCACTGGGACAAAATATAGACATCGAGGGATCAAACATTGGGCTAATCTCAGCCTTAAATTTAGGAACTTGAATGCAACACGCAGCCGCCTGGGTGCAATATGCAGGTTAGATGACGACTTAGCACGCATTATATAAGATTCGGAAGAAATGAGGTGTCGCGGTCTGGCTTGCACCAACTACAGATCTACTGCTTCCAACCACTAAAACAGCTGGCTTTTAAAGCCCGCCTTCCTGGTCTAGTTCGACCAGCTCGTCAAACCCACCAATATGCTTTCCGTTGATGAATATATGGGGTGTAGTTTTTTGCCCTGTTTTTTTTACGATTTCTTGCTGGAGGACCGGGTTATCGGTTAATTCGAATTCCCTGTAGGATACCTTCCGTTTCTCGAGCAACCTCCTCGCCGCAGCGCAATAAGGACACTCAGCCGTGGTATAGATTTCGATATTCATAGCCGATGAGTGTTGGACACATATGTCTGTATTGGAGCCCTGTTAACCGTTCAAGAATCAAAAATTATCAACTTTCGAGGCTGTGATCTCTCAACCAACGGAGCGTACCTGTCCTTGGAAACGGCTTGCGGTGGTCTAAACTTGAATACTGTCACGGACGCCAAGATCGTTTCATTTCGCTGAATTATCGGCACGTGGTCTCTGCATGTAACGAATAGTTATAGCTTAACCGATCAAGTAAAGGTGAAAATAGCATTGAATTTTGGGTATAGGTTGCGTTGGCCCAATCCTACGCTGTTGGTGATATTACTCTCGTGCGGATTGATTGCCGGGTGTGCCGAATTGCAGTGGGGCAACCCTGGCGCTAATCCCGAACCTGCCCAACATGTAGAGGAAGCACAACCAGCGCCATCGACCCCGATACCGGCACCAGTGGAAATCGAGCTCCTTCGTCGAGCGGAAATAGAGCGGGTGCGAGCCCTGGAAAGAGAGGTCGAGCGATTGAAAATAGATTTGGAACGCGCCGAAGACGCGCTCGTCGGCGTCGAGACCGAACTTCGAAGTGGACACTCTCGAGCCAATGCTGTCTCGTCCCTCGCTGAGGCACAAATGCAACTCAACAAGGCCGCCAGGACCGCACCTTGGCGAGCGGAGACAATTAGCGAAGCACGTGACAAATTGGACATAGCGCAAAAACATATAGACAACGAGTATTTCGGTGCGGCAGTGTTTTTTGTGTATCGAGCCAGTCGCATCGTGGAAGAACTCAATCACGAAGCAGACATCGTGGGCAACACTTCACAAGTGATGTTTATCAACCGGCCCCGGGTTAATCTTAGGTCCGGCCCTTCCAAAACAGATGAGATACTAACCATACTGGTGCGCGGGACACCGGTGGTCAAAGAGAAAAAAATGGACGAATGGTTCTTAGTTCGGACCCTAACGGGTATCGTTGGCTGGGTGCACTATGAACTTGTCACCAGCAAAGAACGCTACAAAGCATCGTTTATTAGTACAGTAATCGGTGGCTAGCGAACTAACCTAGGACTCCGGCGGCACGAACACAGTTGCGTCCTGAGTGTTTGGCGCTGTACAGGGCGCGATCAGCCTCTTCGAACAAAACTTCCTGGCTTTCTGAAAAAGTGGAGACGCCAGTTGAGATTGTCAGATGCTCATGCGGTGAGCTAGCGTCATTAATAATCATAGCTTTTGCTACGGACGCCCTAAGGGTCTCGGCCAACGCCAGTGCACCTTCTAAATTGGTGTTGGGTGCCAAAACGGCGAACTCATCTCCCCCGTAGCGGGCAACCAAATCAGAACGCCGACAAGCGTTTTTTAACACCCTTGCGATTTCGGCAAGAATCTCGTCGCCCTTCGCGTGACCGAATCGGTCATTCCAGTCCTTGAAAAAGTCGACGTCGCACAACACCAGCGCGAGCGATCGCCCACTGTCATCCAATTTCGCGACTTCACGGCTGAGGCATTCCTTAAAGAATCGGTAGTTATGCAGTTGGGTGAGCTCATCGGTAGACGATAACCTTTCCAACTCTTTGGTGTTGCGATCAAGCTGATTTGTCATTGCGTTGAACGCCTGCGTCAACATTCCGATCTCATCGTTAGATGCGCTCTCGGGGATAGCCACCTCTTTTTCACCATCCCTTATTCGGCGAACACCCTTCGATAGTTCGTCGATGGGCTTGCTTATTGATACTGCCACGCGGTAGGCAATGATGGAAAACAAAAGGATGATTGTCAGATTTATCGCCAGTGTCCGCCATAAGATATTCGACACGGGCGCAAAAATGGCGTGATGCGGCTCTTCTACTACGAGCGCCCCATTGATTCTCGGTAAGAATATGGATGCACCCACGACGTCCTCTTGCATGCTGTTCTTGTACTCATTCAACACCGGGGTTGATACCGACTTGGGAAGAGGATGTTTGTAAGTACCCGTAATATTTCCGGAAATATTGGATTTCTTACTGACAGCAATATATCGGCCCACGCTATCGACCATAAACATGATCCCGGCATCGGATAGTTCCCCATTATGTAATTGGTGTTGCAGTGTCGCTAAATCAATTACAGCATGGAGTGTACCTTGAGCCTTAGTACCGTATTCAGTTATCGGTACAGATATAACCTGTACGTTTCCTTGGCTTAACGTAAAAACGTTAGTCAAGGACGGTTTGTCGATGGTCGATAACGAAATTCTATCAACGGGATCTAGCTCGATTCTTTTACCGGCCCAAACAGTTAAACCGCTGTTTTTGTCGAGTACAAATAGCGATTTGAACTGAGGTGAGTTCTCGATCAAATAGAAGAGAAATTGTTGCATCTCCTTTTTGTCTTCCTCACTCTTGCTGGCAGTATATTTTGAAATACCTTCGTTGAGTGAGTGGGAATTTGCGAATACACCCACCTCGTGCAGCCTCTGTTGATACAACAAATCCACTTTTTGGGAAGTGCGCTGCAATAGTGACGGTAACTTGTGCTCCATTTGGCCGTAAAGAAAATCGCGCATCGAGTGGGTGGAAATTAGGGTAACGACAAAAGCCGTTAACAAAGTGGCGAAAAATACAAACAAGCTGAACTTGCCACGTAAGCTGGTGCCGCGACTGGGGAATAGTGTGCCGAATCCAGCAAACGGTTTTCGACCGAATTGCTTTAAAATATCCAGTTTCAGCACTGCTTTCATCATGTCCCCCGACCTGATATACGTACTATTAATATAGACAAAAGGTAGGATAAGTGGTAGTTTTTTACAGATAAATGGATTTATCCACTATTTTTCAAATACTTATAGAAAGCGCGGATTTAGGGGGAACCTGGCCCTACTTTGATGTCACACGCCCCGCCTCAACCGGGATTGTCCAGTGACATCTACGAGAGGGCTGGTTATGCCCACGGGGCATGTGTTGGCCTGGTTGCTTAGCCGCTAAATCACTAACATAGCGCCCGAATCACATAGTCGTATGATCCAAAGGAGGGTTTAACAATGACTGCAGACACTGCGCAGAGCCAATTACTAGCGCGGGATCTAAAACACCTGATCCACCCTTTACACAATCCGGCCGCCCAGCAACATGGCGTGGTGTGGGTTGGGGGTAAAGGGGCCATCCTTGTAGATGCTAACGGTAAAGAGTATCTCGATGCTCTATCCGGACTCTGGTGTAACTCTGCTGGCAATGGACGCGAAGACCTCACTTCCGCGGCTCTTAGCCAGATGCAGACCATGGCTTATGCTTCAGGCTATGCAGGCAGTTCGAATCCTGCTGCGATCGAACTGGGCGAACGCCTTGCTGAGGTGTCTTATCCCTCTATCAACCACTTCTACCTGACCTCTGGAGGCGGAGAGGCCAGCGATTCAAACTTCAAGACAGCACGTTACTACTGGAAGCTTCAGGGTAAACCACATAAAACGAAAGTCATATCGCGAACTTGGGGCTACCATGGGGTGACTCTTGCCGCCATGTGCGCAACAGGTATCAGTACGTATTGGCCGATGTTCGAGCCTCGTGTCCCGGGTTTTATCCATATACCGTCACCCTATCCTTACCGCTATGAGGCCCCGGATGGACAAAGCCAGGGTATCGCAGCCGCCAATGAACTGGAAAAAGCGATTTTGCGGGAAGGCCAGGACACTGTTGCTATGTTTATCGCTGAGCCAGTGCAGGGCGCAGGCGGCGTTATTCCTCCCCAAGACGATTATTTCCCACGTATCCGTGAAATATGCGACCAGTACGATGTCCTGCTGGTTGCGGACGAGGTGATCACAGGGTTTGCCCGTACCGGCAAGATGTTTGGTTTACAGCACTGGGGGATCGAGCCTGATCTGTTTCAGTTCGCCAAGGCGGTTACCTCTGGTTATTTCCCACTGGGCGGTGTCGGGATGAGTGACAAGGTGGCCGATGTCCTCAATAGTGGTGATCAGGTATGGATGCATGCTTACACCTACAGTGGGCATCCCGTCGGATGCCGTGTCGCCCTAAAGATGCTAGATATCATTGAGCAAGAGGATTTCGTCGGACAGGCTGCTGAAAAAGGGGAGTATTTGCTGAATGGATTAAACAGTACTCTATCGAGCCATCCAAACGTTGGAGATGTGCGTGGCTTAGGTTTGATGTGTGGCGTGGAGATCGTAAAAGA
>JASJAT010000211.1 GCA_030066885.1 Arenicellales bacterium
CAAAAATCATATGGGAGAGTTGTAATGTCCCCCCCGACAACTGCTCGTGGGGATCCAAAGAGACTGGGTCCGCATCGTAGGCCATTTTCAGCGTTGCCGCATTGGCCACCAAGCCGAATGTCATTCCCAATACGGAAACAACGAGAAATTGTAGGAATTTCTTCATGTAGTCCTCCAAATGGTGTTATTTAACCGATTACTTTCGTTGTGACCGAAAGTTTCTGAACAGAATTTTTACGCGATAACCTTAATTATTCAAGTAAAAATTCAGTTTCAAAAGAAGTATTTACTGGGATTGGATATTTTGGCTAACCGGGGCCATTGCGATCGAGGAACCCCGACCCGATCCAGGGGATATGGGTAATCCACGAGTTGTTGTATCAAAACGGTATACACTGAGTAGCAGCCCGACGTTCCTAAGACCCTGTTTCGCGCCGTTATCCGGGGCTCTGCTGTACGGTATCTGCTATGCGACGGCTGATAAACGGCAACATCAGGCCCAATGTCAATGCCCGCAAGATCATGAATATGATTAAACTCAACCACAATCCGTGATTCCCCCAGACTGGAACAAGTGCCCATACCGCTCCCAGGTAGGCCGCCAGTGAAATTAGCATTCCGTTTCGCATCTCGACGGTACGGGTGGTGCCGATAAAAATCCCGTCGAGTTGAAAACTCCATACCGATATGATTGGCGATACAAGCAGCCACGGTAAATATGTGTTTGCACTCACTCGCACCGCTTCAATACCGGTTAGTGTGTTGATAATAGAGGTGCCAAGCAGGGCGTAGACCAACGTGTAAACACCGGCCAAAGCTAACGCCCAAACCGTGGTGTAAAACATAGCGGAATGAAAACTTTTTCTATTGCGTGCGCCGTAAGCACTGCCGGCCAGCGCCTCTACTGCGTGTGCAAATCCGTCTAACCCATAGGCCAAGACGTGCTGTAAATGTAACAACACGGCGTTGGCTGCAAGTGTTACTTCACCCAGCTTGGTGCCCTCAGCAGTGAAGTAGGCAAAGGCAAACACCAAACACAAGGTTCGAATAAAGATATTTAAATTAACATGGAGTAGTGCTTTCAACTTCTCCTTGTTCAGCACACCCTGCAGTTGCATGCTACTGCCAATACGAGCCAGGTTTGACTTTATAATGATAAACCCCACAACCAGTGCCAAGTACTCGCTGATAACTGATGCTGCTGCTACACCTTCGACTCCCCATCCGAACTGCAAAACAAACAGCAAGTCCAAAATGACATTGGTGAAATTGAGTACCAGTTGAAGCACCAATGCTGATCGCGTGTTTTGCAAACCAATGAGGCACCCTAACACTGCATAGTTGCCCAGCGCTGCAGGCGCACTCCAAACCCGGATCTGGTAGTAGTCAACAGCCGTGGCTTCGAGTTCGACCCCGCCTTCAAGCAACCAAAAGGAAACCGAGCCAATAGGATGTTGCAACACTATAATCAACACGCCGAATACCATCGCCAGTATCAACGCGCGCATGAATACAGTGCCGACTTCATTGGAATCCCCCGCACCGTATGCCTGGGCCACAAAACCTGTGGTTCCCATGCGTAAAAAGCCAAAGCCCCAGTATAAAAAGCTGAAGATCAGCGCCCCGAGTGCTACGGCACCGATATAGATTGGATTAGGCAGGTGCCCGACAACAGCAGTATCTACCACTCCTACCAAAGGCACCGACATGTTTGACAGGATAATAGGCGCCGCCAGAGACAATACACGGCGATGCCACTCGATCCTTGTGGTAGGGAGGGTCTGCATTTCGTTCAAGCGAATAAAAGGTTTCTAGTGTAGTGGTGCTTAATACAAATAGATTCCCGCTTCCCCCACTACTGTCCGGAATAACAGTAGATGGCGTTGTACGGAGTAAACAGAGCCGTCATTCCGGCATGTCTTTAGCCGGAATCCATTGACTTAATATACTGGATTCCCACTTACAACATGCGGGAATGACGAAGTTTAGAGTAGACAATTTTCAAGTCCCTACCTCGTAGGTCATGTTGTAAACCACCATACTGATTCATAGTAAATATCCCGTACAGTAATGTACTTCCTCCCGGATCAAATCTGGGGCCTTCGCAGGAATGACGTCTCGGACTACGACGAAAGCTTTCCATGGCTATGACGCTGAGTATAATGCGCCAACCGATCAGCATACTAAGCGAATACGGTTCGACAACAGCTTCGGTTTTAAGATCTGTCCAGGTGCAGGAACCATCGCCGATATGAAACTGTCTCTTTGTCAATTCGTTTGCTTAGTAAGCTTGTTTTCGAACCAGGCCTGCTTTAATTCCTAGGAGACGCTTTGAGTAGACTAGCCAACGCCCTGCAGCGGGACAGCTTCGTTGTCACCAGTGAGTTGACCCCGCCCAAGGGGACAGACTTGACCGATCTGTTCGGTAAGGCAACCATGCTTAAAGACCTGGTTACCGCTTTTAATGTGACTGAGTCTCACGCTGCCCGCATGGCCATGGATCCCGTTTCTGTAGGTCACTTGCTATTGGATCGGGGAATAGAGCCGATTGTTCAAATGACGTCTCGCGACAAAAACCGTATCGCGATTCAGGCCAGCATGTTGGGTGCATCGGCACTCGGTATTGAAAATCTCGTTTTCATGGGTGGTGACCCGCCAACCGGAGGTGACCATCCCGAAGCCAAACCCGTTTTTGATTTGTTTGCGTCACAATTGTTGGAAGCGGTTCATATATTGAATTCAGGCAAAGACTTAATGGGGAACAATCTGAATGGTTCGACCAATTTTTTCGTGGGCGCGGTAGTCAATCCCGGGGCCTCGGATACGAAGATCGAGATCGAGAACGCCAGGCGAAAGATCGACGCGGGTGCAGAATTCTTACAGACACAGGCTATTTACGATGTCAAAGCGTTTGCAGATTTCATGGCAGTGGCGAACTTCAGCATACCGGTACTGGCTGGGATCATTCCCGTTAAGTCGGTAAAGATGGCACAGTATATGAACGAGAGGATACCCGGCATTCACATTCCGAATCACTTGATAGAGCAGATATCAGCGGCTGGAGAAGACAAACAAAGGATCGAGGAAATAAGTGTCGATACAGCAGCTAGCACTATCCGAAAATTGACCGACATTTGCCAAGGTGTCCACGTAATGGCTATTGGTTGGGAAGACAAGATCCCAGCGATCCTTGCTGCTTCGAAAATTTAGTGTAGTGCAGTAACAAGTATAAAGTTTAAAGTAACAAGGAATTACTAAAGCAACGTGTTTGAGAAATCCGTTCTTTAAACGTTAAGCTTTCGTTCTTTCAACTATCCGTTGGATCGCTTCACATCCATTCGCGATGACGATATGTAATAAATCCCGGTGTTAGTCGGTCACAACTACTAGAATAATCGATTATTGCGGAGAAGAATCATGCATCACAAACGTATACTGGGACTGTTCGTGAGCCTGGTTGTGAGTCTACATGCCCTGCAAAGTTACGCGGCATCGTTATCGGTAAAAAGTCCCGCGACCCAAGTAGACCTAATCGAGCTTTACACTTCGGAAGGGTGTAGCAGTTGCCCACCGGCAGATCGATGGGTGAGTAGCCTACAAAACGAGCCTGGCCTTTGGCGGGATTTCATCCCCGTCGCTTTTCATGTGGACTATTGGGATTATATCGGGTGGCCCGATCGTTTCGCTTCACCCGCCTTTACTGCGAGACAGTATAGATATGCGCAGCAACAATCCATGCGCACCGTTTATACACCTGGTTTCTTCAACAATGGTAAGGAATGGCGTTGGCGCAGTCATCAACTTGGTGATGTAAAGAAAACGGATCCGGTAGGAGTGCTATCTCTGGAAGTTGAAGAGCAAACTGCCAAGGTTCGTTTTGACACCGATAAAAAAAACAGAGAACTGTCAGCCAACATTGTTTTGTTGGGCTTCAACATAAAAACGCAGGTAAAGGCAGGTGAGAATACAGGGCGTACACTCACCCATGACTTTGTTGTTTTATCAATAGAAGAAGCCCCACTTATGCCTGGTGAGAGTGGTTACTCGGGTACATTGCCGATACCCGGATCGGGTATTCATGCAGAACGCTACGCGTTAGTTGCCTGGGTGACCACTAGGGAAAATCAAGATCCCATACAAGCCGTTGGCGGATGGTTGATGAACTGAATGTTTTACTGGCCGCCAGCTACAAGCTGGCTCGCTTCTGCAACAATCGTCACTTTGCTCATTTGCTCTCTCGCAAAGGCGCAAAACACACCCGATTGAAGAATAGGTTCATTTAGCTTTCAGTCATTTATACTCACTGGATTCCCACTGAAGGCATGCGGGAATGACGCCTGGCTTGATCGCTATTAATAACCGTTTACTCCCGCGCAAAGGCGCTTGAATAGTTGCGTGTGGCTGGTGACTAGTATCGATTTTGGTTGTCACTTGTTTTCCCCAGCCGCTAGATACAAGTTACTCGCTCCTGTTATTTAGGAGCGGCCCCCTCGCCGCGATATTGTCAACCCGAGGGTCTCCTATACGAGGTTCTGCATTCTTGTACTAAAAAGTCTCGAACTGAGCGAGCTCTCCAAGGGTCTCGATTATCTCCTCGATACTAAGGTGGTACCAGTAATATGGATCTGACCACCGAGAACAAATCAACCGTATGACATCTGGTTGATCGGCGGAAGATATCTCCATATAGGTCGACATCGTACGCTGACTCAAGTAGTGGTGATACGGGATCCCTTCGAAAGCCAATTGCATACTTTCCACCGCTGTCAGATCTCTTCGCCGGAATACTTGTTGAATGATGAAAATATCGGGTTCGATGGTAAGCGGTTGTCGTAGCTCGTGTCGGGTACGCAACACATAAAATTGACAGTATGGTTCCTGCACCGTCAGATCATCGTAACTCATTACACGGCCATACTGGATATAGATGCGTGCCCCCGCCCGAGCCGATAGCTCTTGATTCAGTCGGATTGTCGCGCCTACCAGGGAAGCCTCGTTTGACGATGAATAGTATACGGGGCCGGCACAACTAGTGAGGAAAATCGACAAACACCCTGTGAGCAGATAAGGTCTTGCTGTTTTTTTATACCGCTTGTTCAAGAAGTTCATCAAAGACTGGATAAAACCAGTATCAATGCTATTCAGTTTCAACTACCAACTTTACCAAGCCACCCAAAGCGGATTGCATCTGATTAAGGCTCAAGTAACCATCTAGACGCGACATTCCCCATATCCCACATCTTAATTCCCTTACTTCCGATTGTGGACCGGACGACAACTCTATAATGGTGACCAGATGCCTGGTTTGACCACCGGCTTGAGCAACCTGGAACCGGTTGTTCCAAGTGAAATCGAATCGTTGAACTGCCGTCAGGTGCTTGCTTTCACTACCTACTCGCGCAAACTTCAATTCTTCGTTCCAGACGTAATCAGGCCTTTGAAGGGTTCTTTTAACAATATATGTACCAGGTCTTATGACTATAGGCTCGCGCATTTCTTCCTTTGAACGATATAGATAGAACTGGCAATGTGGATCTACAGCCGTCACTTTCTGACGTGGCAGTACTTGCCCATACTGAATAGACAAGCGGCTTCCACTCGGTGCATTTAATTCTTGCAGGACCTGGACCTTGGAACCAGGCGGTAATCTAAAAGCGGGTGATCCCGCCGTAGACGCGCAACTATTCAATACCAAAGCAACAACAATGATGACAGCATAACCAAAAATCTTTCGCATAGATCGATACCCTTGGAGATTTTCAAGCCAAAACCAAATATGTAAAAAGTATAACTCTCGGCAAGATATTAAGATCACAAAGCTCCCAGCAAGGGGTTCGAAGCAGTCTCAACGCTTGCTGTATACTCGCAACAAGACACCAGTTCTCGAAGAGGAGAGGACAACCCATGATACCTCACGGCCTTAACTTGCGGTTAATCGCATTTTGGTTATCTCTCGCTGCTTTGGTACTGCCAGCATACGGCCCCGGAACGGCACTTGCTCAATCAGGCGACGACGCCGCTGCCCCGTCAGTGCCGACCGAACTAACTAAAGAGCAAGTGGACGACATGGTGGCCCGGTTGTCTGATACGGAAGTGAGGCAGCTGCTAATCCAGCAGCTCGAAAGGGTTGCGAGCCCGGAAGAGAAACCATTGGAGAAAAAGGCTGCGATTGAGCGTTTCGTTAACACTCTCGGCCGAGCAGAGACGAACATCGAGGCCACAATTGCGGGTATGAGTGAACTGCCCCACCTGCCGGTTGAACTGTGGAGGCGTATCAGCGAGGGAAGCACGTCAAGTACGTGGAGTATCCTATTTAAGCTGATTTTGTTTTTCGTAATTGGCCTTGTCGTCGAGCAAGTCTTTCGCCGCTTGGTGATTAACATCGGGAAACCAGACATTCCGAAAGAAAGACTTTTATTTGCAGTCCGGTTCAAGCTCTCCTTTTTTCGCGCTTTAATGGACATTCTTGCCATCATTGTCTTTACAGTAGCTACGGTCATTGCCTGGTTAATACTCGAGCTACCTACAGAAAACGCAGATTTCCTGTTTACCACTGTACTTTCGGCAACAATCTTTTGGAGATTGGTCGCTGCCGGGTTGCGTCTCGTGCTGGCGCCCAAGTTGTCTTGGCTTCGCTTAGCGAATTTGGGAGATGCCCAAGCCCAACGTATTTACACCAAATTATTGGTGTTGACGGGCTTGGTCGCTTTTTTAATGGAGTCGGTAGGGGAAGTCATTCTCCGGTTCGGTTTTAGTCTTTCGGCAAGGGGAGCGGTTGGCCTTATCACCAGTGCGATTTTTATCGGCACGATTGTCTTTTATATATGGCAAATCAGGCCCACCCAAACGGATACCTCAGTTGGAGGCGAATCTAAGGACTACATCTCCCGCAATTGGCACGTGTTAGCCATCATTGGGGTACTTTTTATCTACGCGTTTGCTTTGGGGGTTAATTTTGCAACAGGAACAAGAGTTCTGAACCAAGCCATTGCGAGTTTAGTACTGCTGGGTTTCATACCTGTTGTGGATGTTGGGCTGCGGGGTTGGGTGTCCAGATTTATGGGCGCTACGGAAGAGAAGGGAGATGCTCCGGGCACAGTTGAAAAGGTGGAAGGTGAAACTGAGGCCTCTCCTATGATTGAAAACGTGATTGCTGAACAGCCTCCGAGTGAAACCGTTCAACAAAAGCTACCGGAAAAGGAACAAAGTTATGAAGGTGTTATTGTTACTAACCTGCGTATATTGTTGTTCTTGTTCGCCGTGCTTATTTTCGCGGAAATTTGGGACCTTAATCTATTTGGCTTTTTAGAGGCGATGGTCGGTGAACGTACCGCTAGAGTCTTAGTTAATTTCTCAATTACTGCTCTGTTGGCTTATGCAGTATGGGGTGTGGTAAGTACGGCTGTGGCGCGCGTGGCGGGCCCTGAGCCTCAACAAGCGGGCTTGCCCGGTGATGAAGGCGGCGGTGCAGGTGGCTCAAGACTGGGTACAGTACTACCCTTGTTCAGAAAATTTCTGTTCATCACCTTGATGGTGATGCTGATTATGATTTTACTATCTTCACTCGGTGTTGATATTGGTCCCTTAATTGCGGGTGCAGGGATACTGGGCATTGCTATTGGTTTTGGTGCACAAACTCTCATTAAGGATATCGTCTCGGG
>JASJAT010000212.1 GCA_030066885.1 Arenicellales bacterium
CAAGACGTCGGGCTCTTTCATGATCACCCAATTCCCGCTAAAGACATGCGGCAAGGACGACTGGTTTGAATAGTCACTGATTACTAGCGAAACGTTCTTCAGCGTATGTCACAAAGGGAATATCGACCTCCGAGAAACCCTCAAGAAGTCGGTGATACAAGCGAAAGGTGTCTACACCTCCTGAAAGATTCTGCACCTTCGAAAATCCGCGTTGTTGCAGGACACGAGCTGCAAGATAACCGCGAAAACCGCTTTTGCAGTAGACATACATTGGCGTTTGTGAATCGAGTTCATCCAGTCGCTCGCGAAGTTCTGTAATCGGGAGATTCACTGCACCCTCAATATGCCACTCGGCGAATTCCCCCCGGGTCCTAACGTCAATCAAGCGTCCGTCTTTGGTGTCATCGGGGTAATCCTCCGCATACCAGTGCTCGATATCGCCTCGAAGAACATTGGAAGCCACGAATCCCGCCATATTGACCGGATCTTTTGCCGAACCGTACGGTGGCGCATAGGCCAGTTCGAGGTGCTCCAGATCAAATACGGTCATCCCGGCGCGCAGCGCCGTAGCAAAAACGTCAATGCGCTTGTCGACACCATCCACGCCGACGGCCTGGGCGCCCAGTATCCTACCGTCACCCGGAGCAAACAGCAGTTTGAGGTGCATCGGATGTGTCCCCGGGTAGTAGCTCGCGTGTCCATTGAGGTGTAAATAGATTTTCTTGTAGGGCGTCTTTGTACGTCGAAGCGTCTGCTCGGTCGCACCCGTACCCCCTGCAGTCATTTCAAAGACTTTGATAATCGAAGTACCCTGCGTAGAGGTGTAGGCGCTGTCACGACCACAGATGTGATCCGCCGCGACGCGGCCTTGTCGATTGGCGGGACCCGCCAACGCCACCATCGTTTGCTCACCTGTTACTGTGTCACTCACCTCTACCATATCCCCCACCGCATAGATATCGGGGTCGGATGTTCGCATGTGCTGATCGGTTTTCAATCCACCACGGCTACCCACTTCTAGTTCGGCCTCCTGGGCCAGCGAGGATTCAGGACGCACGCCGACTGCGAGCACAACCATGTCGACGCGTACAGCCTCCTCCCTGTCCAGTCGCACTTCGACTTGTCCCTCCACATCCCGAAAACTTTCAACGCGCCGTCCAAGCAACAGACCTACGCCCATGCTCTGTATGTGGTGAACCAGTGCCCGGTCCATTTCGTGATCCAATGGGGGAAGGATCTCATCGAGCATCTCGACGAGGTACGTATTCACCCCCCGGTTACGAAAGGCCTCGGCCACTTCCACTCCGATATAGCCTCCACCGATAACGAGCGCCGATTCAGCTCCATCATCGACATTCAACTTAATCAAATCCATGTCGGGGATGTTGCGTAGCGTGAAGATCTTTGGGTGATCGATTCCGGGTAGCGGCGGCTGCAAGGGTGCAGCACCCTGGGCCAAAACCAGCTTGTCGTAGGTTTCTTCAAAATGCCTGTTCTGCTGACGATCAAAAACGTGTACCACCCGACGACCACGTTCGATCTTCGTCACTTCATGACAGGTGTGGACTTCGATATTAAGTTGCCTTTCGAGCCTTTCCGGCGTAACCACAAGCAGACTTTCCCGTTCCGGAATATCACCCCCAATGTGATACGGAAGTCCACAATTTGCAAAGGAGACGTATTCATCTCTTTCGAATACGATGATTTTCGCGTCCTCGTCGAGACGTCTTAGCCTTGCCGCAGCCGACATGCCCGCTGCAACTCCTCCGACAATGACTACCTTCAAGCTGTACTCCCTCGATAACAGTTGTTTGAATTAAGGAAGCTCTGACCCGATTGATCAGAGCATTCTCAAATCATCATAAAGGCATGATCAGCTGACTCATTGACATGGATCAAAGGAAAAAACCTTTGGAACAAAGCGGGTGGTCGCTTGAGGTTACACACGTCATCGGGATGTCGGGATAGATATCATAGGTTTGATCAAGATCAAAGGATTGAATCCGGGGCAAATTCAGAATAAGTCCAATTATCAATTGCAACTCAACGGCTCTGGCCTGAATTCGGTCAGCACCACGTACGGCTGTTTATGAAAAAAAACCTCTGGTCTCTGCAGGCCGGTGACCGCGGCAGGATCACCGGCTTTGATGAGGTATTGGCAGAAAAATATCGTATCCGCTTGATGGAATTGGGGTTCCATCCAGGCGAAGTTGTGTCCTGTCTGCAGGCACCTTCCTTCGGCACTCCCAAGGTTTACCGAGTGGCGAACACCATTTTCTCAATCGACGATGAGGTAGGGATTCATATAGATGTCGACCTAGTGGTATGTCGTGACTAAGATCATTCTCATCGGCAGCCCCAATTCTGGTAAAAGCCTGTTATTCAACAAGCTGACCGGATTACACCAGAAAGTTGCAAATTTCCCCGGCATCACCGTTGACGTGGCGACCGGTACAGTGCCGCAGTTACCTGGAGTCACACTGATTGATTTTCCCGGCACCTATTCCCTCCAGCCAATATCCGGTGAAGAAAGACTAGCGACTAGTTACTTCAATGCCGCCTTGACCGATCCAGACGTTAATCTGGTTTTATGCTTGATCGATATTACCCGACTGGAGAAGAGCCTATATTTCACCCTTCAAGTCATACGTGAATGCAATCGCCACGGTAAACAGGTGTTGGTGCTGGCAAACATGATGGACGTACTCGCCAGGCACAAGATCGAGGTAGATCTCAGTGGCCTCGCTAGGCAGATAAAGGCGCCCGTCATCCCGATTTCCGCCCGTACCGGACTTGGGCTGGATGCACTGGTGAAACGGATAGAGCACAACCGGACCAATCCTAAAGACAGAAGCCATGCCGAATTTGTTGACATCTCAGATGAGGTGCTGCGCAAACATGCCCATCGGCTATCTTCGGCATACGGTCCTAGGGGCGATCTGTTAATTAAAACACAGACAAAGCTTGACAGATTTTTCTTGCATTCCATTCTGGGCGGTTTTGCCTTTTTTGCCATTATGTATCTTCTGTTCCAGTCGATATTCACATGGGCAGCGCCGGCAATGGATGCGGTGGAATCTCTCCTAAGTATATTGTCCGATCTGGTGGTGCCGGCGATTGGTAATCAAACAGTACGGGATTTCACGGCAGATGCAATCTTCAGTGGTATCGGCGCCTTCCTTGTGTTTGTACCCCAGATCTTCGTGCTAACTTTCGTCATCGGTCTTCTCGAAGACTCAGGCTACATGGCGCGAGCAGCACTAATCTGCCATAAACCCCTTCGATTATTCGGCCTTACCGGAAAAAGTTTTATCCCCATGTTATCGGGTGTCGCTTGTGCGATCCCCGGCATATACGCAGCACGTTCAATCGAATCACCGAGAAAACGTCTACTTACTTATATGGCGATCCCCCTCATGCCATGTTCCGCCCGGCTGCCGGTGTATACCCTCTTGATCGCGGCTTTCATACCACAGACCACGGCCTTGGCAGGGCTGGTCGGCGTGCAGGGTTTAGCGATGTTTGGTATGTACTTCTTTGGCATGCTGTGCGGGCTTTTGATAACAGGGCTAGTTTTCCATACCAATAAGAACAAATTCTCAGACCTGCCGTTCGTGCTGGAAATGCCTCCTTATCGGGTCCCGGCGTGGGGGCCGCTTGTTCGCAACTCCTGGAACCGCTCTAAGCATTTCGTTACCAAGGCCGGTCCCATTATCTTTACCGTGTCTGTGGTGATCTGGGTGCTTGGTTACTTTCCTAACTACGGTACCGACCTTGGCGATTCCTGGTTAGGTCAATTTGGCCAATTCATAGAACCCTTATTTGCACCTTTGGGCATCGATTGGCGATACGGTGTCGCTATCCTGTCCTCATTTCTAGCACGGGAAGTTTTTGTTGGCACCCTAGGCACATTGTTTGGTATCGAGGGTGCGGAAGACAACATGGTACCGCTGGTAGAACAAATCCAAAGCAGTGGCTTGTCTTTAGGATCTGGCATGGCGTTACTGGTATTCTTCGCCATCGCCTTGATGTGCGTCTCTACGCTGGCCATCCTAACCAGGGAGCGCGGTTCGAGCAAATTGGCCATCACTATGCTTGCCGCTTACAGTATTTTTGCTTACCTTGCAGCCGTGCTGACTTATCGTTTGACCTTATTGATCGCAGGCTAGGGCGCCACTCCTACTAGATTCCGGGATCTTGATGCAAGATCTAAGCTAGCGTGAATGCGAGCTTACCCAATCGTTGTACCTCGCTGCCACTTCTTGACCTGATTCTGTCGTCCACCAGACCGGGTTGGCCACCAAAGAGCCCGCCATCACTTCGTTGCGGGTAGGCATGTGGGGCATGACCGGATCTCCGCTGTTGAACCACGGTTCGTTGTCAGCGATGATCGTCAAGGCCGATCGCCTCATTGGCCCGTAGGGTATCCACCGAGCCTGCGCCGCTTGTTGTTCCGGTGCAGTGGCATGCACCAAGAAATCGATTGCATCACTGCGGTTCTTGGATCCTCTGATCACAGCGAACCATTCTGCTTCAAGCACCTGGCCGTCCCAGATAATGGTATAGGGTGATCCCGTCGTCATGATCTTGTCACTAACCCGCCCATTGTATGCCGTTGCCAGCACCACTTTGCCACTTTCAATCAGATCAATGGGCTCAGCACCAGTAGACCAGAAATAAAGATCCTGCTTGATGCTGTCGAGTTTTCGAAATGCCCGGTCAATACCCTCTTTGGTGTCCATTACAGAGTACACGTCAGCCGGTTTAACCCCATCCGCCATAAGGGCCATTTCGATGTTGGCCTGGGGAAACACGCTGATGGCTCGGCCACCTGGATACTTATCAAGATCAAATAAATCTTGGATCGACTGGGGTTGAGTACCCGAGAATTTCGTGTTGTCGTAAAACACAACCCACGACCATAGTATGTTCGGCGCCACACAATCGTTTGGAAAAGAAACCATCATATCGTCGGTAATAGAAGTGCCGTCTGTAGCGGGCGAAAACCGCTCTCGGGGAATCTTTTCAAATAGTCCTTCTGTGCAACCGGTACGCGCATCGGTTGGGAAAACGTCAACAACATCCCAAGTGACTTTCCCTGAATTGACCTGAGCGCGAATCTCCCCGAGTCCTCCGTTGTACTCAAACCAGCGAATAGTCTTTCCTGTGGTTTTTTCCCACGTCTCGCCGTACGCCTTCTGTTGACTTAGCGTATATACCCCTCCCCAGGAGACAACCGTTAAGTCCGATTCGTCCGCTGCGCTGGCGCCAAAGGTACAGAGAATGGTGATAGAAACGAAGAATAGGATCCGTTTCATGGTCGAATCCTCCATCTCAATTGGAGTTTATCAATCCTACCATAACTAATCAGCGTGATACGGTAAAGGGATGGGGCCCGGTATCTGTTACCATCACATATTCCCCCCATCTCGCGCGGGCGTCTGCGTCGGGTACGCGGAACACCGTGACGCACAGGTTTGCGATCCGACTGATCACCGGCCAGGTTTCACATAGCGTATCGTCCTTGATCTCACCCTGACCGGTAGCATCGGCCGGCAGACCGGGGTGTATGTCGAACCCGGTGTGTTCAACGAAGCCGGTTGCTGATCGAGTTTGCTGCCAATCGAATTGTGAAAGCCAGAAGTCTTGTCCTTCAATCGTCTGATCGTAAAGAAGTGTCTTGACTTCTGGGCCGTTAAGCCGATTCGAGCTGGATAACGGAAGGTATCTTCCCAGGCCAACAGTTGCTCCGGCAAGCTCGAGCCCCGTGGCGAACCGGTCTAATACATCGTTATCGGAAAACGGAAACGCGTAAACCGACCAGGCCAAGTCGATTCGTCTCCAAGCATGAAATCGTGGATTGACAAAAGACTGTGTCTTGGCTGACCAGGCTCGGGCGGGTCGGTTGACGTACTCCCTAGCGTATTCGTCGAAGGCGATTCGAGCTGGCTCCAGGTCACCGCGTTGGCCAAGTGCTGAGGCCAACATTCCAGAAAAATCTGCGCGTTTACTGAGAGTGTTCTGCTTCGCCTGTTCTATACGTCTAATTGACTCCTCGATATTATTCCGTGCGAACTCCGCGACACCGATCAGATAGAGCGGGTAACCCATCAGTGTGGGATTTTGGCGAATTGCCTGCTCGGCCGAAACGATCCCTTGCTCATAGTCCCCAGAGAAAATCAGAGCCGCGGCGAGGGCTTCCAAGGCGTCTGCATCGTTCGGTCTAAGTGACAGAGCCTGTCGCGCATCACTTATCGCATTACTGTGTTGATGCTTGTTGAGATTCAACCAGGAGCGGAGAACATAATAGTCTGCATTGGGCTCAGCTTGGACATTGGCCAGAAAGCTCCGCGCCCGGGTGTAGCCGTCAGCCCAGTAGATCCCCAGTTTGTCTGCATAGTCCTGCTCAAGGATCGCAGCTCTTATATACACCTTTGCCAGGGCCGTGTAGGCATCAAAGAAATCAGGGTCAAACTGGAGCGCACGTTCGAAATGTGAACGAGCTTCCGCATTAGCTTCAGGAGAGCGGCGGTAGTATGCGGCCAATCCCGAAAGGTAGGCATCATGAGCCTCAACGGAGGTCGTACCGGACCCAACCAGCCGCTTCGAATCTTCGGGAAGCATCTTGAGCGACAGTGCCTCGACAATCTGCCTCACAACCTGGTCTTGAAAGTCGAAGACATCGGTTAGAGTGCCGTCATATCTATCGGCCCAGATGTGCCCACCGGTGGCAGTATCGATGAGTTGCGCATTGATACGGATTCGATCCGCGTCGCGCCGTACGCTGCCCTCCAGCAAATATCGAACGCCCAGCTGGTCGGCGACATCTTTCGAGCGACTCGTTTTCCCTTTGAAAGTAAAAGCGGAATTTCGAGATATCACGAACAGGCCCGAAAGCTTAGAGAGATCCGTTGTGAGATCCTCGGTAATGCCGTCCGCAAAATACTCCTGTGTCTGATCGCCGCTGAAATTGTTAAAAGGTAGAACAGCTAAGGACGGAAGTTTGGTACGTTCAAGAACTTGGGATTCGACCAGAGAAGTTTTTTGTTCTACCTGCCATGGTTTTAGCCAGACAACCAACGCACCAACCACGGCGATCAACAAACCCACCGAAACGATCAGCTTTAAACCGTGCTTCGACCTTGGCTTCGTTTCCGCTACTTTGGGGCGAGCCTCCGGTTCGGGAATTGGTTTGCCGGCGGCAATATCGACTGTGTATGCCCTAACGGGAGTATCGAATCCCTTTACCTCTTTCTCACCCAAGCTGGTGTATTCGAAAGGCAAACGGCGGGGTATTGCCTCCTGGACCGCCCCCTGGATCACCACACCCCCTGGCTTCGACAATTGTTCCAGTCTCTGCGCCAACACCACGCCAGCACCCGTGACGGTATTGTCACCGATGACCACCTCCCCCATGCCGATTCCAATCCGCAATTCCGGACGTATGGGTTCACTCGACTCAGCATTGCTCCTTGCGTTGTCCTTCTGAAAGGAAAGTGCCGCAGAAACGGCATCGGAAGCTTTCTCAAACTCCGCTACCACAGCATCGCCGCGCAACTCATGGGCTATCCCACCGTGGGCAACTATGGTCTCTGCAAACCGCCGAAACGCGGTTTGAATACGCTGGTGCGCGATCCTTTCGTCCTGCTGGACTAACGCCGTTGAACCAACAACGTCTGCATGCAGGATGAAAGCGAATTTACTCGATGGTTGGCTTTCTGCCATAAAGTCAATCTAGACCGTAAAAACGCATAAACTCAATGTTTCAGACACTGCGTGTCGGATGTAGTGACAGTTTCAATGCACAGTTCTGACAATGAGGCACCCTACCCCAAGAAAGGGAAGCGTTAACGCAATTCTACTCCGATTTCTTCACTCCAAA
>JASJAT010000044.1 GCA_030066885.1 Arenicellales bacterium
GAATTCGATGCATCCGAGAAGGTCGGTATTAACGTACATAGTGCGTGTATGAAACGAGGTATGTTCAGCCGCGTGCGTGGTGATGTGTTTTGTTTGGCCCCCCCGATCATTACCACTCATGCTCAGCTAGACCAAATCGTTGAAACCTTGCACAAGTCGGTGGTTGAGGTATTGGGAAGTTAATATAGATAACAATTCAGAAGGTCTGTGTCGTTCCCCAATAGACTGATCCTCAACACTATTGCTGCATTCCTTATCGTTTCGGGATCGTTGATCAACGCCGGCGATACTTCTACTTCCGTTACGTCCGATGGAGTATGCGCTGAATTTCTAAGCCCAACTCACGATGAGTCTTCGGACGGCTTCAAATACCGATGCGAACTGATCCACCAGTTAGAAGCCCGAGGGCTTTCCTTGTCCAGTCCAATAGGTGGTCAAATACATAGTGAACTCTTACGTCCTTTCGAAACCGTTTTGCGTCTGCAGGGCGAAACGCCTTTGCCAAAACCGGCTTTACAGTATCTGTTTGAGGAATTTCCCGATACGGCACAGTTAGTAAACTTCTATAAAAAAACCAATTACCACGTTGTGTATACAAATCCACAACGCTCTCAGTTTTTTGCAACCAACAACCGCAACATGCGCGCGATGGTCGATATAATCGATAAACGAGAAACTATTCCTGCTAGCAGCTACCTACTGTTTGAAGACGGGAACGCCAAGCTGCTGTTTTGGCGCTTTGACGGAAAAAGCATTATCGAGATTAACTTGTACGAGTTTGGTGAAGACACTCAGTACGACATAAAAATACATGTCTTTACCAGTTCTCGGGCATTTCACTTTTTTTTTAAATCGGCGTTGTTTAAGTATTTGATAAAATCAATGTTCAACCGAATCCTCGGTGACATGGTGGACGCTACCAAACAGTTGATCGACTCGAATGATGATTTCCCAACCAACAATCCGAACTTCGTTGAAGATCTGCTAGATCGGTTCAAATAACTCGCACGTGGAGGTTACGAATGACTATTAAACGCATCGACGTGAGCACTCGCATGAGTCAACTGGTGATACACGGGGATACCGTGTATACCGCAGGTCAGGTGGCGCAAAAAGCACAAGGTGAGTCTATAACTAAACAAACACAAAATATCCTTGGTCAAATAGACACATTGTTGAGCCAGGCAGGTACCGATAAAACAAAACTTTTATCAGCAACGATTTGGCTGTCCAGTATCGACTACTACGATGAAATGAATACGGTTTGGGACGCCTGGGTGGAACCGGGCAACGCTCCTGCTCGAGCTTGTGTCGAGGCTAAATTGGCTGCACCACAGTTCGATGTAGAGATTGCGGTTGTTGCTGCAGTTTAGCAGCGAGTTACCAGATAGGAGTATCTAGTAGTAATCTAGCTACTAGTCACAAGCCACTCTCTACTATTCCACCGTGACAGATTTCGCCAGGTTACGCGGCTTGTCCACATCTGTCCCTTTGATAATTGCCACGTGATAGGCGAGCAACTGTAGCGGTATGGTGTAGAGAATAGGTGAAATACTGTCGTCGACCGGAGCTACGTCGATGACGCTGGTCTCGCTGTCTTCCCGAAACCCGGAGTTAACGTCGGCAAACACCACCATCCTACCTCCGCGTGCCCTCACTTCTTGTATGTTAGATTTTAGTTTTTCTAACAACTGATTGTTTGGTGCGACGGCAACAACCGGCATAGCACTATCGACTAGCGCCAACGGGCCGTGCTTCAGCTCGCCCGCCGGATAGGCCTCAGCATGGATATACGATATCTCCTTTAGTTTCAATGCTCCTTCAAGCGCTATTGGGTACTGCGCACCGCGTCCTAAAAACAATGCGTGCTGTTTATCTGCAAATAGTTCCGCGACGGCCTGTATTTGTTTGTCAAGTTTCAAGGTCTGCTCAATCTTGCCGGGTAAAGACCGTAATTGTCGTATAACCTTGGCTTCGAACCGCGGGTCGTAGTTTTTACGTCTACGCCACAGCACCAAACCCAATAACAGCAAAGCGACCAACTGAGTCGTAAACGCTTTGGTTGACGCCACCCCAATCTCCGGTCCCGCGTGCATCATGAAGGCCAGTTCGGAGGCTCGCACCAAAGAGCTCTCAGGGGTATTGCAGATTGTTAGCGTGTGCTCAAAACCCAACTCCCGTGCGTACTCCAGTGCCGCCAGGGTGTCCGCTGTTTCGCCCGACTGGGATAATGTCACCAACAGACTATGCGGTCTGGCAGCATGTCGACGGTATCGATACTCACTCGCGATCTCAACGTTACATGGAATTCCGACGTGCTCGTACCAGTACTTCGCCACTAGACCCGCATGGTAGCTCGTCCCGCAAGCAACGATCTGCACGCCATCCGTGCTGTCGAAAATATCTTGAGCCTCCGGGCCAAAAGTCTCCTCAAGCACACGCTCTGACGATATACGACTCTCAAGTGTCTCGGTGACGGCGTTCGGCTGTTCAAAGATTTCTTTTTGCATGTAGTGGCGATAGTCACCCAGGGTCACGCCATCCGCGGCTAGACTTGTTCGACGCAAAGGTCGCTCCACGCGCTGACCGTCGGCACCTAAGATCCTTATCCCTTCGCGACTGACATCCGCGACATCGCCGTTCTCGAGCACATAGAATTGATTGGTTGCAGATACTAAAGCGGAGGTATCAGAGGCGATAAACACTTGTCCATCACTTGCTCCTACCAACAAAGGCGGGCCGTTACGTGCTGCGATGAGACGGTCTGGATAGTCCACGCTAACCACCCCCAAGGCATAGGCCCCGTCAAGCCGCTGGGTGGTTGCCCGCACGGCATCGACCAACTCCTTACCTTGTTCGAGGTACCGATAGATTTGATGGACGATAACCTCGGTATCGGTTTCCGAGGTGAAATCAAAACCAAACTCCTTCTGCTCTTGCCTGAGCTCTTCATAGTTTTCAACGATTCCGTTGCAAACTACGGCTACCTTGTCCCAGCAAATGTGTGGGTGTGCGTTTTTTTCTGTGACGCGTCCGTGGGTGGCCCACCTGGTATGTGCGATCCCGGTAGTTCCTGCTATTTCACTCCGACCCAATGCCTGTTCGAGCTCACCTACCTTGCCTACTTTACGCGTGCGCGCGAACTCACCGCCCGAACCGATAACCGCGATTCCGGAGGAGTCGTAGCCACGATACTCCAACTGTTTTAGTCCTTGCAGCAAAAAAGGAACAACGTTTTTGTCTGCTACAGCGCCAACAATGCCACACATAATATTCTGGGAAAGGTACCTACCTACAAACAGATTGATTTTGGATTGGTAGTGTTATTTTAGCCTCTATCGTGAAAAAAGACTGTAGGAGCGGCGCCCTCGCCGCGACGCGATCACCATTACGGTCGTCTTATTCTCTCGCAAAGGCGCAAAGTTCGCCAAGAAAGAAATAGCAATATCGCTATATAAAAAAGAACAAAGCATTCCGTCTTTATTGCGGGAGTGGCGCCCCCGCGGTAATTGGCTCTAAAACTCGGAGCGATCTTGTCTTCCACAGAAGTGTTTTCCTTAGTCTTAGCGAGCTTGGCGTCTTGGCGAGATTTTTTCTTATTTAGTCTTCTTCCTGGGCCTGCGCCAACCTTTAACGTGCTTTTGCGGTGCTCGTGTAACAGCGAGGGTATCTGGGGGCACATCGTCGGTAATCGTCGACCCCGCACCGATGGTGGCCCCCTTGCCCAATTTCACCGGCGCTACCAGTTGAGTATTGGACCCGACGAAGACCTCTTCGTCGATCTCCGTGCGATGTTTGTTAGCACCGTCATAATTGCACGTAATCACACCGGCGCCGATGTTTACGTCGCGACCGACGGTGCTGTCACCGACATAGCTTAGATGGTTGACTTTCGTTCCGGTCTCAAGACTACTGTTTTTGATCTCAACGAAATTACCAATGTGAACATGGTCGGCAATTCTCGCCCCTGGGCGTATTCGCGCGAATGGTCCCACCACTGTATCCGACCCAATTACGGCGCCTTCAATCACACACTGTGGCTTCACTTGCACGTTGTCACCTATTCTGCTTTTGCGCAAAACGTTGTGTGCCTCGATATGAACGCCATGCCCTATTTCCAACGGACCTTCTAAAACGACATTTACATCGACGACACAGTCGGTTCCGAAGCGAATATCCCCCCTGGCGTCAAATCGATTAGGGTCGACTATGGTAACGCCCTGCTCTAGAAAATGTGCCGCGCGTTTCCTCTGATAATAACGCTCCAACAAGGCGAGTTCCGTTTTAGTATTGACGCCGAGCACGCTTACCGTGTCAGATGCTTGAATATCTGCCACTTCGCCACCCTCTTTTACAGCAATCGCAATAATATCCGTTAAGTAGTATTCCTTCTGGACGTTGTGACTATCGACTTGTTCGAGCCAATGGGCTAAATCAGTTGCCCTGGCTGCAATAAAACCGGTATTCACTTCTTTTGTTGCGAGCTGTTCCGTGTTGGCATCCTTATGCTCAACGCATCCTACGACTGTGCCCTGTGCATTCCTTACGATACGTCCATACCCAGTAGGGTTTTCAAATTCAGCCGTCAACAGCGCCAGCTTTTTTGCATCCAAGATTTTGACCAGCGTCGACAGCTCTCTGGCATTGACCAGGGGTATATCGCCGTAAACGACAAGCACGATGGAGTCTGGATTGACATGCGGCATCGCAGTTTTTACTGCATGTGCTGTCCCCAATTGTTTCGACTGCATGACCCAGTTCACATCTATTCCTTCGAAGCGGGTGAGCACGGTATCGGCGCCGTGTCCATAGACAACGTGCATTGCATTGGGGTTGATCTGTTGGACGGTGTGTATGACGTGGGCCAGGAGTGGCTCTCCAGCCAATTCATGTAACACCTTAGGAAGTTTTGAGTGCATCCGCGTTCCCTTCCCTGCGGCCAGGATGACTACCTCCAGACGCCTATCAACTTGCGTGTTCATGAACTGAATATAGCATCCGCCCCTAGACTCGCATATTGCTTCAACGCGGGGTTGGCTTCGCTTCTACTCAGCATTGCTGTACCCTTGCGAGAGATCAAACGGCATATTCGCGCCGGCACTGGCCGACAAGAGCGAGGGATTAGCGTTTTCGGAGTTTTTTGATGGCGCGCAGCTGGGCCATTTGCTGGGCCAGTTCCGCTTTGGCTTTGGCAAACTCAACGTCCGTCTTGGCGTCCTGCATCGCCTTCTGTGCCCTCTGCTCTGCTTCCACCGCCTGTGCCTCATCAAGGTCTTTGGCTCGAATCGCTGTGTCTGCCAACACCGTGACGACGTGAGGCTGGACCTCCAACAGTCCACCCGAGACGAAAAAGAACAACTCCTCCCCTTCCGGAGTTTCAACCCTGACTTCCCCGGGTCTCAGCTGTGCCAGTAAGGGGGCGTGGCGTGGATAAATCCCGACCTCGCCCATCTCCGCAGGCGCGTAGACTACATTGGCCGTACCGGAATGGATTTCCTCCTCCGCGCTTACGATGTCGACATGTAGTGTCATTGCCATGGTCAAACGGTCTCCGTCTAGGTTACCGTCTTAGCTTTTTCCGGGACTTCGTCGATGCCGCCGACCATATAAAAAGCTTGCTCCGGATACTCGTCCATTTCACCGTCTACAATCATCTTGAAGCCGCGAATGGTTTCTTTCAAGTTTACATATTTACCGGACTGGCCTGTAAATGCTTCGGCCACCGAAAACGGCTGCGACAAGAAACGTTGAATCTTACGCGCCCGTGACACGATGAGTTTGTCTTCTTCCGACAACTCATCCATGCCTAGAATGGCAATGATATCGCGTAGCTCTTTATAACGTTGCAATGTGCCCTGCACCTCGCGTGCCGTATCATAGTGATCTTGCCCGATAACCAACGGATCTAACTGCCGGCTGGTGGAGTCCAATGGATCGACCGCTGGGTAAATTCCGAGCTCCGCGATTTGCCGAGACAACACCAGGGTGGCATCCAAGTGCGCGAACGTGGTGGCCGGTGATGGATCGGTCAAATCGTCCGCCGGCACATATATAGCCTGGAAAGATGTGATGGAGCCGGTTCGGGTCGATGTAATGCGTTCTTGCAGTACGCCCATTTCCTCGGCCAGGGTGGGCTGGTAACCCACGGCCGACGGCATGCGGCCAAGCAGCGCCGATACTTCCGTTCCGGCCAGCGTGTAACGATAAATATTGTCGATAAATAACAATACGTCCCGTCCTTCGTCCCGAAAATACTCGGACATGGTAAGACCGGTCAGTCCGACCCTGAGCCGATTTCCCGGGGGTTCGTTCATTTGCCCATATACCAAAGCCACCTTGTTGAGCACGCCGGCTTCTTTCATTTCATGATAGAAGTCGTTGCCTTCGCGTGTTCTTTCACCTACACCTGCAAACACCGAGAAGCCGCCATGTTCGGTGGCAATATTGTTGATCAGCTCCATCAACGTCACCGTTTTTCCTACCCCGGCTCCCCCGAACAGACCAATTTTGCCGCCTTTGGCAATGGGCATAATCAAATCGATAACTTTAATACCAGTTTCCAGAATCTCTACCGTGGCAGCCTGATCGGCGTAAGCAGGTGCCTTACGGTGGATGGGCAATCGTTCCTCGGTTTGAATAGGGCCGGCTTCATCCACTGGTTCTCCCAACACATTAACCACCCGACCCAGGGTGGCCTCGCCGACGGGAACTGAAATCGGGTTACCGGTATTGTGTACCGGCAGTCCGCGACGCAAACCATCGCTCGAGCCCATGGCAATCGTACGTACGACTCCGTCGCCAAGCTGCTGTTGCACTTCGAGTGTAAGGTTGGCTTCCTTGATCTCTAGCGCATCGTACACTTTTGGTACCGCACCGCGTGGAAACTCCACGTCGACTACGGCGCCGATAATTTCAACAATGTTGCCGGTACTCATTCTTTGTCCTCTTAATTTAGAGAAAAGTAGTAAAGAGCAAAGTAAAACTATTTACCATTGGCTCCTTATCCTACTCTTTGTCTTTAAACTTTAATCTTTAAACTTTTTACTTTTAACTAAACGGCTGCTGCACCACCAACAATCTCCGAAATCTCTTGTGTGATTGCCGCCTGGCGGGCCTTGTTGTAAATCAGTTGCAGCTCATCTATCAGGTTGCCTGCGTTGTCGGAAGCGGATTTCATGGCAACCATTCGAGCAGACTGTTCACATGCAATGTTTTCAACCACGCCCTGATATACCAAGGATTCGATATAGCGGGTCAGCAATATGTCTAGAGAGGCCTTGGCATCCGGTTCATATAGATAATCCCAATGATGTTTCTTAAGACTTTCTTCGTCATCTGGAACAAGCGGTAGCAGCTGATTCACCAAAGGCTTTTGGGTCATCGTATTCACAAATTCATTGTGGACAAAATACAATCGATCCAACTCGCCCTGCTCATAGGCATCCAGCATAACTTTGACCGCACCGATAAGATCCATGAGCGATGGGGCATCTCCAATATGAGATGTCTCCGAAACGATGTTTGCGCCGAAACGCTTGAAAAACGCCAATGCCTTGGCTCCGATGATGCTGAAACTGAGTTGCGCTCCCGCATCTTGCCAGCGGTCCATATCGTTGAGTGCCGCGCGGTACATATTAACGTTAAGCCCGCCGCATAAGCCCCGATCAGACGAGACGATCAGGTAGCCGATTCTGTTGGGTTCACGTTCGAGCAAAAACGGGTGGTGGTACTCCGTACTGGCATGCGCCAAATGCGCCACCACGTTACGGATCTTCTGCGCATAGGGGCGCGCTGCATTCATACGGTCTTGTGCCTTACGCATCTTGCTTGCAGCGACCATCTCCATGGCCTTGGTGATCTTCTGAGTATTCTGGATACTCTTGATCTTGGTCCGAATCTCTTTAGCGCCGGCCATAAAATCAGTTCCGAGTATCTAGGGGCGAGTTACCAGGGAATAAATTCTGTTGCTCACAACTAGCTGCTAGCAACTCGTCACTATCTCTTACCATGACCCTTTCTCCTTGAACGCTTTGAGCGCCTGGTGGAGGCCTTCCTGCACCTCTTCGGTATATTCCAAAGCGGAATTCATCATTTCCAGAACGTCACTATGCTCTGCCTTCACGAAAGACTGCATGGCCGCTTCAAAATCAACCACTTTGTTGACCTCCACATCGTCCAAATAGCCCTCGTTGGCAGCGAACAAAGCCAGCGCCATTTCCGCTACAGACATGGGTGAGTACTGGTTTTGTTTCATAACCTCTGTGATTCGTTGCCCTCGTTCGAGCTGACGGCGTGTCGCCTCGTCGAGGTCGGATGCAAATTGCGCAAAAGCTGCCAGTTCGCGGTACTGAGCCAAAGCCAGGCGAACGCCGCCGCCCAATTTTTTGATTAACCCAGTCTGCGCGGCACCGCCTACACGGGATACCGACAATCCGGCGTTGATCGCCGGCCGAATGCCTGCATTAAATAGGTCCGACTCGAGATAGATCTGTCCATCGGTGATGGAAATCACATTGGTGGGGACGAACGCGGAAACGTCACCGGCTTGTGTTTCTATTATGGGCAACGCCGTTAAAGACCCGGTTTGCCCTTTTACCGCACCATCGGTTAACTGTTCTACATATTCGGCGTTTACCCGGGCCGCGCGCTCGAGCAGCCGTGAGTGCAGGTAGAAAACGTCGCCCGGATAGGCCTCCCGTCCGGGCGGGCGGCGCAGCAGCAAGCTGACTTGGCGATAGGCCCAGGCCTGCTTGGTCAAGTCGTCATATATGATCAGTGCATCCTGACCCTTGTCCCTAAAATACTCGCCCATGGAGCACCCCGAATATGGGGCGATGTATTGCATAGCGGCCGACTCGGAGGCGGAAGCGGCAACAACTATGGTGTGGTCCATGGCGCCATACTCTTCCAATTTACGTACCACGTTGGCGATACTTGAGGCCTTTTGGCCTATCGCCACATATATACAAATGAGATTCTTGCCTTTTTGATTGATGATGGTGTCAATGGCCACCGCCGTCTTGCCGGTTTGGCGATCGCCGATAATCAGCTCGCGTTGACCACGCCCAATGGGAACCATGGAGTCGATCGATTTCAGCCCGGTCTGTACGGGCTCCGACACCGATTGCCGGGTGATAACGCCTGGCGCCACTTTTTCTATGGGCGATGAACCTTCGGCCTCGACGGGGCCCTTGCCATCGATGGGCGCACCTAACGAATCGACTACCCGGCCGATCAATGACTCGCCCACCGGGACCTCCAAAATGCGTCCCGTACACTTGACCGTATCCCCTTCGGTTATGTGTTCGTAGTCCCCCAGGATGACGGCTCCGACCGAGTCTTGCTCAAGGTTTAGCGCTAATCCGAACGTTTCCTGTGGAAACTCTAACATTTCCCCCTGCATCGCATCGGCTAATCCGTGAATGCGCGTTATGCCGTCGGTTAAGCTAACAACCGTACCTTCGGTGCGCGCTTCGGCTACCGCCTCGAAGCTTTTTATCCGTTCTTTAATCAGCTCACTGATTTCGGATGGGTTCAATTGAGTAGTCATAACAAATCCTCAATGTTTTTTATCGTTCACTAACGGGCCAAGCTGGTGGCCAGTTTTTGCAGGCGCCCTTTGACAGACGCATCAATAACCATGTCGCCGGCGCGTAAAATAGCACCACCGATTAGGCTGGGGTCGTGCACGACTTGCAGCGAGACCTGTCGACCCAATCGGCTGGACAGTGATTGTGCCAACTGGGATTGCTGCTCGTCCGTTACATCCAGCGCCGAAATGAGTTCGGCTTCTATAGTCCCTTCCGCTTCCGCGCGCATGGTCTCGAACTGAGCGGCGATGTTGGACAGAGCAAAGATCCGCCCGTTCTGGATTACCAAGCGCAAAAAATTTCGTGCTTCGCCAAACAACTTTTCCCCGGCAATATCTTCAAACAAGCGAATCAGCGATTCTTTGTCCACCCGCGGATTCTGCGCCAACTCTTGTACCTGGGTGTCGTTTGCGATGGTCGAGATCCAAGTCAGTGCCTCAGACCAGTTTTCGAAGTCACCCGACGCCCGCGCCAGCTCAAACACAGCGTGAGCGTAGGGCCGGGCTATGGTTTGATATTCGCTCATGTGGACATCAATACCTAAAGTTGCGCGGCCAATTCATCCAACATTTCACGGTGTGCGTCGGCATCCACTTCTTTCCCCAAAATCTGTTCGGCACCCGCTGTGGCCAAAGCTGCCAATTCACCGCGCAATGTCTCACGGGCTCGATTAATCTCTTGCTCAATTTCGGTTTGCGCCGCCGTGATAATGCGCTCGCCTTCTATTTTGGCGTCTGTCTTGGCTTCCTCCACGATCTCAGCACCGCGCCTTTCAGCACCGGCAATGATATCGGCTGCTTTACCCTTAGCTTCTTTTATTACTTCCGCTGCACGTTTCTCGCTGAGCTCGTGCTCTTTCCTGCCACGTTCAGCCGCAGCCAAGCCATCGGCGATGTTTTTCTTGCGTTCTTCCAGTGCGTTCATCAGCGGCGGCCATATAAACTTCATACAAAACCATACGAATACAAGAAACGCGAGGGATTGCCCGATGAGTGTGAGATTGATATTCATAGGCGTCTCCTATTGCGTGGACTTTTTAACTAACCACCAACCACAGCGAACAGGATAAAGAGGGCGATCGCCACACCGATGATCGGTATCGCGTCCACCAGGCCCATTACGATGAAGAACTGCGTACGCAGCATCGGCAGCAGTTCCGGTTGTCGAGCGATACCCTCGAGAAAGCGGGCGCCCAATACACCGACGCCGACGCCGACACCGACACCTGCCAGACCCAACAAGATTGAGCCGGCAACGTAGAGTAATGCAGTTTCCAAAGTCATTTTTTTGCTCCCACTGAGAAATGTTTAAGAATCAATTCGACAGTTCGTTATTAATGTTCGTGGTGTGCCATTTCCAGATACACCACCGTTAGCACCATGAAGATGAATGCTTGCAGCAAGACAATTAATATATGAAACACCGCCCATCCCCATTGTAAAAACCCGCCCATCAATCCCCAGAAAAGGCCGCCGGAATATAAAAGGGCGATCAAAATAAAAATCATCTCGCCAGCAAATAGATTGCCAAACAGCCGCAGAGACAACGAGACAGGCTTGGATATCAAACCTATGCCCTCCAAAAAAAGGTTGATTGGCATGAAGATGATTTTCAATATGGGGTTTTTAGCGGAGAAGGGTTGCATGGTGAGTTCCGACGCGAAACCGATCGGGCCCTTGATCTTAAAGCTGTAGTACAGCGTTAAGACAAATACGCTCAGCGACATGCCAAACGTTGCATTGACGTCGGTGGTGGTCACCACTTTCATGTAGACGTGGTGTGGATCTGCCCCAAACACGTGGTGCATAACTTGTTGCGTGGCCCACGGGATCCAATCAACCGGCACCAGGTCCATACAATTCATTAACAATATCCACACGAACAAGGTCAACGCCAAAGGCGCGATGAGATCGTTCTTGGCGGAAAAGGAACCGCGCACGTTGTCATCGATAAATTCAACGACCCACTCCACAAAATTCAGTAAGCCACTTGGCGTATCCGCAGTCGCGCGTCTGGCCGCTTTCCCGAATAACCATATGAACAGCCCTCCTAATAAAAATGACCAAATCATGGTATCCACATGAATGGCCCAAAAACCCATCTCTTTGATCTCTTGCGCGTTGTGGGCAAACCCCCAACTGCCATCCGGATGCTGGCCAAAAGTGAGGTTAGTCAAGTGATGCTTGATGTACTCTGTACTTGTCAGTTTTTCGCTAGCCATCAGTTATTGTGCCTGTTTCCCCTTTTTGAGGGGCGTTCACGTGCACGCGCTGGCACGCAGGTACGATTACACCCGCGACCATCGTCGCAATACTTCCCGCCAGAAATGCAAAAATATTAACGCCTTCCCAACCTGCAAACACGGCTATGAATAGGGAAGCGATGATCACAAGCTTCCCAAACTCTGCCCGATACAGATTAGCCAGGGCTCCTTCGGCCGATTCCATCGGTAACGGCGCAAACGCACGCCACGCTGCATAAGCATTCGCGACCACAAAGATCAGTCCTCCTGTGAGTGCCGAATATGCCGCGACGCGTCCGTGTAAAGCGAGTACCAGCGCCACCACCAGGGTTACCCCAGCCTGGGCAAACAGTATATGCTTTATGGGTAAACGATTATTTGCTTTACGCGTCACCAAGCGCTCCCTGTCCCCGTTAACGAACGAAATCGCAAGGCCGCCATCCCCTTAGTTGCACTGCAACAAAAAGGGCGCCGAAGTATAAGAGAGGTCCCTGGATGGGTCAAATTTAGAACCCCACGCCAATCACTCGCGTCAACGGCAGGTATCGTTAGCGGATTCGGGCCAGGATACCGTCCAGCTGTTCCAAGCTGTGATACTCGATGACCACCTTCCCTTTTCCTTTCTTGTCTTTGACCGTCACCTTGGCACCGAGCTTTTCCGATAACCTGTCTTGTAAGTCCCTCACATCGGCGCTGACTCGGCTTGTGGTGCGTTTTGCTGGCTCCGTTCCACGCTGAATCCTTCTCACCAGTGCCTCGGTTTGTCTAACCGACAACCGTTTTTTGGCGATTTCTTGCGCTAACGTATCTTGTTTTCGATTGGGTAGCGTTAACAGGGCCCTAGCATGACCCATTTCCAGCTCCCCGCTTTCCAACAGTGCTTTCGCTTTGCTGCTCAGAGTCAATAAACGAAGGAGGTTAGTCACCGCTGAACGTGACCTTCCTATCCCTGCTGCGACCTGCTCGTGGGTCAAACCGAACTCGTCGAGCAACCGTTTCAGGCCCGTAGCCTGTTCTATCGGATTTAGATCTTCCCGCTGTATGTTCTCGACCAGCGCAATAACCAATGCCGCCTCATCTGGAATATCCCTCACCAATACTGGCACAGTGTCCAGGCCGGCCAATTGAGCTGCGCGCCACCTGCGTTCTCCCGCTATGATCTCATAATCACCATCACTCAACGGCCGAACGACTATGGGCTGCACGACCCCGCGTGCGGTTATAGATTGGGACAGTTCTTCTAGAGCCTCCGTATCCATATGGGTGCGGGGCTGGTATTGGCCGCGTTTAAGCATATCGATAGGGATCTGACGAAGCTTGTCCTGGCGGTCTGGAGCAACTACGGTTTCGCCCAATAGCGCGTCTAACCCTCGACCCAAACGCTTCTTTTTTGTTTTGCTCACGCTGCCTCCTCACGCTCTATTATTTCATCCGCCAAGGCAAGGTAGGCTTGCGCCCCCTTTGACCATTTGTCGTAATGCAACACAGCCTTGCCGTAACTAGGGGCTTCGGCAAGGCGTACATTGCGAGGAATGATAGTGTTGTAAACTTTATCGCCGAAGTGCTTCTGCAACTGTTCAGACACCTCATTGGAAAGCGTATTGCGCCCGTCAAACATGGTCCGTAAAAGCCCCTCGATTCTTAGCTTAGGATTCAGAGCTTCGCGCACTTTGCGCACCGTATCCACCAGCGCAGACAACCCTTCTAGTGCGAAATACTCACATTGCATGGGGATCATGACCGCGTCGGCCGCAACCAGCGCATTGACGGTGAGCAAATTGAGTGATGGGGGACAATCGATAAGCACATAGTCATAGTGATCATCTATTTGCTCCAGCGCTCTCCGTAATCTCAATTCCCGACCAATCTCATCAATCAATTCGACTTGTGCTCCAGCCAAGTCGGCGTTCGCCGGCACGAGGTCATACCCTCCCTCCGTAGGGACGACGACGCTGGAGATATCGGCCTGGCCGATCAAAACATCGTAAATCGACTGGTCGTGTTCGTCTTTACCCACTCCACTACCTACTGTCGCATTACCTTGCGGATCGAGGTCTATGAGCAGAACCTTGCGGTCGGTGCGTGCAAGTGAGGCGGCCAGATTAATTCCCGTAGTCGTTTTTCCTACGCCACCCTTTTGGTTGGTGACGGCAAGCACTTTGGTCATGTACTTCGTATTGTTCTTACGTGTCTTATTTAATCCCGATGTTTCAAAACCACAATATGACGTGGCGCCTTCAGTCCAGGGACCTTCACTGGATGTATTTCAGCCACAACAAAGTCGTCTTGGGTCATCGCCGCTACCTCGGCGCTTGGATCGCGCCCCTTTAACGCTAGGATTCGACCATCACTAGCGCAAAGGTGCCCGGCTTTTTCGACCAGCTCGGCAAGGCTGGCGAACGCGCGTGCAATAAGCGTATCAAATTTCTTGGCCGGCTCATATTGTTCGACACGCTGATGCACAACTTCAATATTATTGAGGTTGAGTTTGGACGCAGCATAAAGCAGAAATTGTGCTTTATTCTTACGGCTTTCGACCAATGTTACTGCCAACCTTGGAAATACGATGGCCAGCGGAAACCCGGGCAGTCCGGCACCGGACCCAACATCCAATATCGTGGGACTTTTGATATAGGGTGCTGCACTTAGACTGTCCAGCACATGGTGCGTCACCATGGCGTCAATGGTTCGAATTGCCGTGAGGTTGTAGGTTTCACCCCACTTGCTCATCAGTTGCAAGTATTCAAAAAGCAACCGCTCGCTCTGTTGATCGACCTTAAGTCCGAGTGAAACTATACCGTTCCTTAGCGTTTCGCCTCTCAACTACTTTTGATCACCGGTTGAACCAGTCCAGCATCTGGTGTTGCCAGTCTTCCTCTGCTTTAAACGGGCTGTTTACTTTTACCAAAACGATGGAGATATTGTCTTCGCCACCGCCTTTGTTGGCGAGCTGTGTTAATCGTTTTGCGTAGGTATCCAAGTCTTGTTGCTTTGACAGGACTTTCGCAATCTTCGACTCGTTGACCATATTCGTAAGACCGTCTGAACAAATCAAATATAAGTCACCGGGCGAGACCTCTTGTTCGTAGATATCAACGTCGATCTGCTCTTCCACCCCCAGCGCGCGTGTGACTAAATTGGACCCGAAAGATGCCTTTGCTTCGGTTTCACTGTACATCCCAGTCTGTATAAATTCCTGTACCACCGTATGGTCGACTGTTAGTTGTTCCATCCGGTCATCCCGATATAGATACATGCGCGAGTCACCTACGTGCGCACAAGTCAGGTGGTTGTCATAAAAAAGAGCGGTTACTACGGTAGTGCCCATCCCGTTGTACTCGCTATGCTCACGCGCCACCGAATACACCTCGCTATTAGCGCGCTGGATGGCGTCTTGCACGACTAGCGACTCATATCGTAAGCCGCTTTCCTGGTCGACTTGTCCCGGGATCAGTGATATTAAACCGTCGCGCGTATCGCGGAACACACGCGTCACTGCTACTGCGCTGGCCACCTCGCCAGCCCTGTAGCCGCCCATTCCATCCGCCAGTACGATCAGCCCCAGTGCCTGATCGCTGGCATAACTGTCTTCATTGTGATCACGCACCCGTCCGGTGTCCGAAACGCCAACGATCTCTAGTGCTTCACCCACGTTCATAATTTTGCTTAGTACACGGCCACTTCTTTATCGTCTTGGGGGGTGGATAAACCCGTCCCTCGGACGTTTAGTTTCTACCATATCCGGGGATAATGTTATTAGCTAAGATTAGCAATAGCTAGAACCACTTCAACCAAAACAAGAGGACTAGGACCAAGATAATTGCATCCCAAAATATCAATTCACCTACCCTAAACCAGTGGGTACTTCGGTTTAAACGGTGTAAACCAAACCCTGCGACCACTGCTATGAATAGGGGAATAAGGTGGATTGCGGGACTCATATCCGCCGACGACCGTTAAGGGCCTCGAAGAAATGGCGGTTTTCGCGGGGAAGCTCCAAATGGACGACAGAACCTCGTTCGAGTTGACCCACTTCGCGTAGGACCCGTACCACCAACGCCGCCTCATTGTTCTTAACAAATAGCAAAGTGTCAGGTTCGACCAGTTCGATCACATCTAGCTCGAATTCGATAGTATCGTCAGTTGCCCTATCTCGAAGAACAATCTGTTCGGGTCGAATGCCCATCGCCACAGGCCCATCAGGTTGTTGTGGCACGCTAATTTCAAAGCCACCGGCATGGAAAATCCCCGCCTCGATTTCGCCGTCGATGATATTCATGGCTGGCCGTCCAATGAACTCAGCAACAAAACGTGTTGCGGGCTCATGATAAACCCGCTTGGGTGTATCAAACTGTACTAACTTTCCTTCGTTCAACACCGCTATCCGCGTCCCCAGTGTCATCGCCTCCTCTTGGTCGTGAGTTACGAACACGAAAGTATGCCCCAAATCGCCGTGTAGACGTTTGAGTTCGGTCCGAGTCTGCAGACGAAGTATTGCATCCAGGTTACTCAAAGGTTCGTCCATCAAGCAGATGTCCGGATTCCACACCAGGGCACGGGCAACAGCCACCCGTTGCGCCTGCCCTCCCGAGAGTTGGCTGGGTCGACGGTTAAGAAAGGCATCGATTTGAAGCAGTTGGGCAATCTCTCGCACCTTTTCATCTATCTGTCCGGTGGCGATTTTCCTTACTCGTAACGGATAGGCGATGTTTTCAAACACCGTTTTGTGGCTATATAGCGCATAGTTTTGAAAAACCATGCTCATATTGCGTTCCCGTGGCGGCAGCTTGGTGATATCTCGACCGTCAATCGACACGGAACCGGATGTGGCTTGTTCAAGCCCGGCGAGAATTCGACACGCCGTGGTCTTGCCGCTCCCAGACGGCCCGAGTAGGACAATGAATTCTCCTTGGTTGAACTCGAGCCGGAGGTTGTCGAGAGCGATGGTACCGTCAGCGAAAACCTTACTGACTTGGTCGAACGAAATAGTCACCTGCGCTTATCCTTTCACCGCTCCGAAGGTCAGCCCACGCACCAAGTGCTTCTGCACGATAAATGTAAATACCAAGATAGGAAGTGTCGCAACGACCGCCACTGCTGCGACCTGCCCCCACAATGTCCCATGCGGCGTAATCAATCCGGGGATACCCACGGTGAGTGTGCGTCCCTCGAATGCAACCAAGATGAAGGCATAGAGAAATTCGTTCCAGCTCAAGATGAAACACAGCACAGCCGTGGCGGCCAGTCCTGGCGCAGCCAGCGGCACCAGGATTTTAAGAAACGTCCCGAATTGAGAATGACCATCCATCATGGCTGCTTCGTCTATGTCGCGCGGTATGTCATCAAAGAATCCCCGCATCATCCACACCACCAGCGATAGGTTAAAGGTAGTGTGCGCCAGGATTACCGCAATCGGTTTGTCGGTAATACCCAACGTGGTAAACAGTAGAAACATTGGTACAACTATCGATATGGGCGGTGCCATCCGGGTAGTTAGAAAGAAGAAAAAAAGATCTTCCTTGCCTCGAAAGTCAAACCGCGCAAACACGTAAGCTGCCGGCGCACCGACCACAAGCGACAACACCGTGCTGAACGTCGCAACAATGATGGAATTCCATACAAGCGGCAAGTAGCCCTTATCAATGAAAACCTTCGGGTAGTGGTCGAAGGTAGGGGCAAAGGCCCATACCGGGATGTCCGCCAAAGCGTCCAGCCGGGTCTTGAACGACGTCAGAAAAATCCACAGATACGGTAGCAACATCAAGACCAACACCACGATGACCGCTGCCAATGCTGCTGTTTTCCACGCGCGAGTCATTACCTTGCGAAACCCGCCCGCCGGCTCCGCTGTCCTCCACCCCAGAACACGGCTTTATAAAAAACCGCACATAGGATGAGTACGACCAGATACACCATGAAGGCACACACCGCGCCATAACCAAGGTCCCAGTCCTTGAAGTTAACCCGGTAGGTGTAGATAGAAAGGAGCTCGGTTGCGATACCCGGTCCGCCGCCAGTCAGAATAAAGACTTTATCGAACTCCTTGAACGCATCTATACCACGCAACAGTAAGACTAAAGCGATGATCGGGCGCAACAGGGGTAAAGTGACATCTCTGAAAAGCTGTAGTGGACCGGCGCCGTCCATCACCGCGGCTTCATAGGGTTCGCGGGGCAGACTGAGCAGACCCGCCAGCATGATCAATGTCACAAACGGTGTCCATTGCCATAGGTCAATCAGCATGATAGCCGGTAGTACCAGAGACGAGTCGGATAAGATCGCCGTCCGCTCATCGATTACGCCGATCAATCGTAGGTAATAAGTCACCATGCCAAAATCGCCTTGTAAAAGCAGCTTCCAGATCAAACCGACAGCGACTGGTGCCAACATCATCGGAACGAGTAAGAGGGTTAAAAACAACCGGCGCTTTTGGATGAAATGAAATAACAACAGGGCAAGGGCAAAACCCGCGATAAACTCGATGATAACAACCCAAACCACGAACTTAAGGGTCAACAGGAAGCTATGCCAGAAAATGTGATCCTCACGCACCAATCGGCGGAAATTGTCGAATCCTACGAAACTGCCTTCCCGACCTGGCAGGGCAAAATGAAGGTCGGTGAAGCCCGTCCATACCATATAAAGGAACGGGCCCACTAGGATCAATAAGAGGAGGAGTACGGAAGGGATCAACAATAGCGGAGCCATCCCGCGATCGACGATCGCTCCCATCCTCCTATTAATCATAATGGCAACTCTAACTAGCTAGTTCCTGTCCGAAAATAGCATGGGTCATTGTAATGGCCCTCGACTCGATCCGGGAAACGTAGCAATCCAGGATGTTTCTCTGGATTGCTACGCTTTGTCTACCATACGCGTTTGTTGATACTAGCACCTCCGCACAATGGCGCTTGTTCCGGACATAGACTAGCTGAGCTAGTTTGTCATATCTGCCATGCTACTGAACCGGATACTTCATGGGTGCGCAAGACCCCAGGAGTTTAGATATCTCCGCGGCAGCTGTATCGAGCGCTTCCTTTGCGTTCTTTTGGTCAGACAGGTAACTGCTCAGTTCTCGCACCAAGATATCGGTGATCTGTGGCGACTCAGGAATCGTGGGTTTTGGCAAAGCAACCGCATTCGTGTCCATAGATGCCTTTGAATAGCTAATTTGCTGTACGTCCGGATGGGCGTACACGTCTGGCCTTGCGGATGCACCTCCGTTCAAGTGTTGGTTCAACTGTTGCTGCTGTTCCATCATCCATTGAACAAATAAATAAGCTGCTTCCTTGTTCTTCGAGTAAGTTGGAATCAGATAGGTCCAACCCTCAACTTGACCAACCTTTCCGCCTTTCCCCTGGGGAATTATGTCGAACCCCATCTTACCGGCAACAGTACTTGCCTCCGCGTCTTCAGCTACCGCATAGGTAGCGTCATTCCACATGATCAACTGATACACTTTCCCTTGTTGCATTAGCGCCATAACATCATCCCAGAAATAGTTCAGTGTATCCGCGGGCGAGTAATCCATCAGGCTCTTGTAATATTCCAGTGAAGCGATGGCCTCGGGACTATTGACGATGACGGGACCGCATTCGCTGCCCGCTTTTACTTCCAGCATATCGCCGCCAAAGCTGTAGAGGAAATTGAGCCATTCGTACCAAAGTGCTTCGTGCCGCTTGCCTTGAATAGCCGTACCGTAAAAACCTTCATCCGGTCGGGTAAACCATTCGGCAATGTCGGTGTACTCCTGCCAAGTCGTCGCCGGCTTCAAGTCATACCCGTACTTGGCCTTGAAACCTTCCCGTTCCTTCGGGTCGTTCAGAAGATCATCCCGATACCACATGTACATGGTGAGTGCGGTAAATGGAAAACCATAAATCTTCCCGCCATACCACGATATCTCCTTCCAAAGTCCCTGATAGAGCTGATCTTCGGGACTAAAGGAAGGATCACGTAATGCAGAATTGTCGAGGTATTTCTCCAATGCTTCAACGTGGCCATTGGCAACGAAACGGCCGAGCTCCCGGTGCGGTTGTAAAATAAAATCATACCGACCGCGTTTGGAGTTCAGGTCTAGCATAACCTTGTTGACCGCTTCAGAGTGTTCGTACATCTCGATAACAACCTCGATACCGGTACGTTCTTCAAAATCCCCCTTGAGCTTTTCCATGGCCTCAAGCGGTGGTAATGCCTCACCGATGGTGCGTATGGTGATCCCTTTATAAGGAGCTGCCGCTTCTTCCAGCGTCCAAGCCACGGCGTGTGTACCAGTGAAGAGTGTTAGAAGAATTGCTAAGAAAGCTGTTTCCATGCTGATACGAAACAGCCGACCGAATGATGGTTCAAGCCTCATATCAACCTCCCATGCGTTGGTAGCGCCTGACGCGCCCTTACTTTAACGTCGCGCTGCGTTGTGCTGAGTTTTATTACCTAACTGCCGCCCAACATCGCCTACAGGCATTGTTTGGGTTGTGTCACGATACCACTGGGAATGTGGTTCTTGCAATATCTATTTGTTTATTACAACATTAAGACATCACTGTTACTCGCGCCGGGAAAAGACGGGGAGACAGCTTCATGGATTTCATTTTCATGTTGACACAGCACGACAAGACCGTCCCTAATTGTTTAGAAGTCCTTGATAATATAGGACATATTGGAATTTCACATATCGGTTTCAAGGATCTTGGCGTCGACACCGATACCCTCTCGACACTCACCAAGCGCATAAAAAACACCGGGGCCATGTCATATATGGAAGTGGTGAGCACAACACGTAAAGGGGTTCAAACGTCGATTCAAACCGCTTCTAAAATTGGGGTTGACCGGGTACTCGGTGGTCAGGAAATCGAATTCGCCATGGAAGTTCTTAAAACTACCAACGTAGGATACTACCCGTTCCCGGGCCGTCCAACTGGGCACCCGACTCAACTTGAGGGCTCTCCCGTTGATGTCAAGAAAGATTGCATTCGGATCCGTGCTGCCGGTTGCCCTGGGGTCGATCTTCTGGCTTACCGGGCGACCCAGTCCGACCCCCTGGAACTTGTTCGTGCTGCCAGGGCCGGGTTGGATACAGGTTATTTGATTGTTGCAGGCAGTGTTGACTCCCCCGCCCGTATTCGTGAACTGGCTGAAGCGGGGGCAGATGCCTTTACCATCGGATCTGCGGTTTTTGAGGGGACTTTCGCTCCGGGAAATAGTTCGATTGTGCACCAGTGCCAACAGATTCTTGCCGTCTGTGAACAACTCGCATGAGCACAGCCATGTTAAGCGGCTCTCCTGGAGACAAGACGAAAGACCAAGACATCATTGCGCGGCTGCTCGCTGGGACAATACCAGACCCCGACGGTGAAGAAACAGATGTCCTCACCGTCCCTACCCAACAAGTGGTTATCGCCGATAGCCTTGTTGATCAGGAAGCGGTACTGGTGCGGAACCTGGGGATTGAACCTCCATTTGCCGTAGTCAGCGACCCGCTTACTCGCGAAGTTCTAGGCGATAGGGTCGAGCGAGCTTTGGCATCGATTGGGCGTATATTCAAAATACATCTCGGCCATCAGCCCAAGGCCGACATGGAGACGGTTGATGCGTTGGAAAGGGAAACCACAATGGCGAGCAGTTTGATTGCTGTTGGTTCGGGCACAATCAACGACTTATGCAAATTTGTTGCGCACAAGCAGAACAAACCCTATGCCGTATTTGCCACCGCCCCATCGATGAATGGGTACACGTCGGTGAACGCGGCGATCAGTGAATACGGCCTTAAGAAGTCTTTGCCCGCAACAGCGGCAAAAGGTGTATTCATGGATCTTGGGGTACTCGCCGAAGCGCCGGTTCGCATGATCCGCTCCGGATTGGGCGATTCCGTTTGCCGCCCCACGGCGCAATCCGACTGGCTGTTGTCACACCTTCTTTTCGGGGGCATGTACCGGCTTGCCCCTTTTTCGTTACTGCAAGAAGACGAAGAGGCCCTGCTGGCGGAATCAGAAGCCCTCGTCTCCGGTGACCTCGAGGCGATGGGCCACCTCGCCCGCACACTGATTTTGTCTGGTTTCGGAATGACCATCTGCGGCGGCAGCTACCCCGCCAGCCAGGGGGAGCATCTGATAAGTCATTATGTCGAGATGATGCCGCCGGCGAGCTGGGATGAAGCTTTTCATGGTGAACAAATCGCCGTCACAACCTGTGTCATGGCCCGGCTTCAGGAACGAATTTTGACCGGCCCTCGGCCGCGAGTAAAACCAAGCATGGTGGATAGACACACCTTAATCAGTCACTACGGGGCTGAAACAGGCGAGGCTTGCTGGAAAGAATTCTCACTGAAGCGGGTGGACGCCGAAAAAGCCGAGCAACTCAACGCCCAACTGGAGCAGACTTGGCCCGACATATGTGACCAAATCTCCCGTACGACAATTTCGTCACGTCAAATAGAGTCCGCTCTGGCACGAGCCGGGGCCCCGACTACCTGCACCGATATCAAACTGTCCCGGGCGTTTTTTCGAGATGCCGTTTCGCATGCACGCGAGATTCGCAATCGATATACCTTTCTCGATTTGGCCGCCGATGCGGGTAGATTGGACGTCGATGCACTTCTCTAACTGATGCGACCGGTAAAGGACTGCCCCAGCGAAACCCTGCGCCAGCTGCGCGCTGTCCTTTGCGACATTGACGACACCCTGACCTGGCAGGGGCGACTTCCCGCTGTGGCCTACAATGCCCTTGAGCGGCTTCGTGGGAACAACTTGATTGTGGTGCCGATCACCGGGCGCCCCGCGGGCTGGTGTGACCATATCGCCCGCATGTGGCCGGTCGATGGAATCGTCGGCGAGAATGGTGCATTTTATTTCCACTACGATTCCGGGTCGCAGGAAATGATCAGGCAATATTGGCGCACACCTCAGCAGCGACATGACGATCGCGCAAAACTCGATATCATCAAAAACCGTGTTTTAAAAGAGATCCCTGACGCCGCTATTGCGACAGACCAGGCTTACCGGGAGGCTGACCTAGCCATAGACTTTTGTGAAGACGTGCCTCGTTTGTCTGCGGGGCAGATCGAACGAATCGTTGAGATATTTAAAGCCGCCGGTGCGACTGCCAAAGTAAGCTCTATACACGTAAACGGGTGGTTTGGCGACTACGACAAACTGGCCATGACCAAACAAATGTTTGAGCAGGTGTTTTCCATAGACATCGAATCTGATGCCGCCGCAATTGCATTTGTCGGTGACTCGCCTAACGACGTAGACATGTTTGAGTTCTTTCCCAACGCAGTGGGCGTAGCCAATGTGCAGGAATGGGTTGATTCTCTCCAGGCAACGCCCCGGTGGGTGACTGAGAAACCCGGTGGATTCGGCTTTGCCGAATTCGCCCGGATCGTGGTCGATGCGAGGGGTGATGGGAAAAATGATGAATACACGTCTTTCTAAGAACGAACGCTGGGAGCGGATTCTTTCTCGTCTGAACAATGACGTCACGGTGCGCATATCCGCTTTGGCAGAACAGTTCGGAGTCACCACCGAAACCATTCGTCGGGACATTGACGAACTGACGGAACAGGGCCTGGTTAGCCGCACCTATGGTGGTGCGGCCAGCAGGTCTCTGACCGCCGAACCGAACCTGTTGCAACGGCGCGAGCGTCATGTCGCGGAGCGGCAACGAATCGCCCAGCTCGCAATTTCATTAGTCCAAGCCGGCGACGTTATAATGATTGACTCCGGTTCCACCACTTATCAATTCGCACTTGCGCTGTCCGCTCGGACAATTGCGTTGACCGTGCTCACCAACTGCCTGCCGATTGCACAGAATCTGGGCGGGATCAGGGGTTTCAAGGTCATTCTTTGCCCCGGGACTTACAGTAAAACCGAGAACGCGGTATATGGCCAGGAGACCATTGCTTTCCTGGATCGCTTCCAAGCAAATAAAGCAGTGATCGGAGCTGGGGGTCTAACCGCGAACTGTGTAACGGATGCTGACACAGAAGCGGCCTGGGTAAAGAGAAAGATGATTGAACGATCAGAACACACGATACTTGTGCTTGACCACAGCAAATTCGACCTGCAGATGTTCGACCGTGTCTGCCCATTAAGCCACATCCAAGATGTCGTTGTCGATCGCGATCCCCCCGAGGAGTTGAGGCGCGCCCTCCGAGCTGCTCCTGTTCAAATATATGTGGCAAACTAAAACGGTGAACTAAAAGTACAAATAGACATGTTTGTCGGTGTCGACATCGGAACCCAAAGCCTCAAAACAGTCGTCCTAGACGACGATATGCAGCTTCGAGGCGAAGCCGCGACCGCCTACCAGCCGTCGTTTCCCCGTCCCGGTTGGTCGGAGCAAGATCCTGCACTATGGGAGACCGCCTTGGCTCAAACCATCAACCGGGCTCTAACGAGGGCACAAGTCCAAGCCGGCGACGTCAGGTCACTGGGCATCGGTGGGCAGCTAGACGGGTGTATCGCCGTCGGCAACAATGGATTGTCCCTATCACCCTGTCTAATCTGGATGGACCGCCGGGCTGAGACCGAGATCATCGGCTTGCCTGCGAAAGAGATCCGAGAAAAAACCGGTATCGTGCTCGACGCCTCGCACATGGCCGCCAAGATCAGATGGTTAAAAGACAATGTCGCGGGGACCAAGCAGAGTTGCCTGTTTCATCAACCCTCGTCGTATCTCGTTTATCGCCTGACGGGTAATCACGTCATGGACCATGCGCTGGCGTCGACCAGCATGTTGTACTCACTGTCTACGCAGGCGTTTGATCCTTGGCTACTTCAACTGTTTGAAATCGACCGTTCCGAGCTGCCTGCGGTGTCGGCAGCCGAACATTGCGCGGGCACACTGAACGCTCAGGGGAGTGAATTGACCGGTCTTAACATAGGAACCCCGGTCGCCGTGGGTACCGGAGATGATTTCTCAACGCCGTTGGGCGCTGGAGTGGTTGATCCGGGACGATTGGTTTGTGTGCTGGGGACGGCGGAAGTGGTTGGTGCAGTTCATCCTGAGCCGATCATAGACGACAAGGCCCTGGTCGAAACCCACGCCTTTCCGGGGGGCGGCTTTTTCATTGAAAACCCAGGATGGCTTTCTGGCGGTGCGCTCACCTGGTTCAAGGAAGTATTGACGCTGAAAGATTTCAAAGAGTTTGACCGCTTAGCCGAGACCGTGACACCCGGCTGCGGCGGGGTTACGTTCCTGCCGGGGTTGACTGGAACTATGGCGCCGGAATGGGTTGCCTCGGCACGAGGTTGCTTTTACGGCCTAACGCCGGCCCACAGCAAAGAGCATATGATGCGGGCTGTTCTCGAAGGAACCGCTTTTGCAATGCGCGACGTGGCGGAACGGCTTGGTGGAATGGGAGTAGACCTACGTTCAATCCTGCTCTTGGGGGGAGGCGCCAGCAGTCGCGTTTGGGCAAGGATTCGTGCCGATCTCACCGGGTTGCCGGTTGAAATTCCAGCGCTAACCGACACAGCTCCCATAGGCAGTGCGCTACTCTCAGCCGTTGCCGCAGGTCATTTATCTGATCTCACCGCCGCAACCGAGCTTTTAACCCTGGGGAGCGAAACAATAGAGCCTGACGCTTCATCCAAACCGGCGTACGACGAAGCCCATGCCGCTTATCGTCTGCTTTTCCAAAGCCTGCGCCCGATGTTTTAAACCGGGGATAAATATAACGAATCGCGGCGAGGGCGCCGCTCCTACAAGGTTCTGCTATTTGTAAAAAGGAAAAACTCCCGCCAAGCCGCCAAGCTCGCAAAGACCCAAGGAAACTTTGAAGGGGTGTAAGTCGGCGTGTCAGTGGCAACCCAGAAACCGGATTGTTTAGCTCTGTCTACCACTTGCTTTTGGCCGTACTAATACCTCAACAAATGTCGAAATACTGAAATGATTATCTCTCCCTTGGCGGCCTTAGCTCCTTTACGAGAGAATAATTCGACCGTAATGGTGCTCAGACAATACAGCCTTTTGGCTACGCAGCGGTCTTTTTCAGATGCACCAATAACAGAGAAATGGCTGCCGGTGTGACACCCGATATGCGGGAAGCTTGGCCTATAGTGGTCGGTCGGTATTGGGTTAATTTCTGTTTGATCTCAGAGGAAAGTCCGTGCACGTTGGTGTAGTCGAAATCCACGGGCAGCGTTGTCTCTTCATGGCGGCGCCGGCGCGAGATTTCCGTCTGCTGCCGTTCGATATACCCTGAATACTTGGCCTGGATTTCCAGTTGCTCTGCAACTTTTGTATCAGTAGAACCAGGCCCAATGCCGGGTAAGCTCATCAGCTGTCCATAACTGACTTCGGGGCGACGTAACAGCGCCATTATGTTCGACTCCTTGGTTAAACTTTGGCCCAAAACATTCTTTTCGACTTCAGCATCGAGCTGACCCGGTTGTAACCATGTGGACTCAAGTCTGGCTACTTCTTTTATGATAGCTTCCCGCTTTTCGCTAAAGTGGCGCCAGCGCAAGTCGTCCACCAAGCCCAGATCCCGACCGATTTCCGTCAATCGCAGGTCGGCGTTATCCTCACGTAACAACAAGCGGTATTCAGCCCTCGAGGTGAACATACGGTAAGGCTCGTTCGTGCCCGAGGTAATCAAATCATCGATTAACACACCGATATAGGCCTGGTCTCGTCGTGGCCACCACCGGTCTTTTTGTTGTATTTTCAGAGCAGCATTGATACCGGCGACCAGCCCTTGTCCGGCAGCTTCTTCATAGCCAGTAGTGCCGTTGATCTGGCCTGCGAAAAACAAACCTTCCAAAAACTTGGTCTCAAGTTCCGGTTTCAGGTCGCGTGGATCAAAGTAATCGTACTCAATGGCATATCCAGGTCGAATTAATTCGGCTTGTTCAAACCCCTGTATTGACCGCACCAGCTGCCACTGCACGTCAAAGGGCAAGCTGGTTGAGATACCGTTCGGATAGACCTCTTTGGTATGTAAACCTTCCGGTTCCACGAAGATTTGGTGTGATTCTTTTTCTTTGAAACGGACTATCTTGTCCTCGATGGATGGGCAGTAACGCGGACCCACGCCCTCGATTACACCCGAATAGAGTGGTGAGCGATCAAGTGCCCCTCGGATTATGTCGTGGGTCCGTGCGTTAGTCTGAGTTATGTAACATGGGACCTGCTCTGGATGTTCATCGGCAGAGCCCAAAAAGGAAAACACCGGGGGCGGCATATCACCCGGTTGTCGCACCATCTGGGCCGTGTCAATTGTTCGGCCGTCGAGGCGGGGCGGCGTCCCTGTCTTCAAGCGCTCAACGCGAAACGGCATTTCCCTTAGACGATCCGCCAATCTGTTTGCCGGGGGATCACCCATACGCCCGCCGGGGTGATTGGCCAGTCCGACATGGATTTTCCCGCCTAGAAAAGTTCCCACGGTCAATACGATTGCGGGTGCTGTAAATTTGAGACCTAACTCCGTGACCACGCCATCGACCCTATTTTGAATAACAACGAGGTCCTCAACGGATTGTTGAAACAGGGTCAGGTTAGGTTGTGCCTCCAACATTTGTCGTATGTTTAACTTGTAGAGGCTGCGATCCGCCTGTGCCCGGGTAGCCCGCACGGCAGGCCCTTTGCGTGAATTCAAAATACGGAATTGGATCCCCGCCCGATCGATAGCTTGCGCCATGGCGCCGCCGAGCGCGTCGATTTCCTTAACGATGTGTCCTTTTCCTATGCCACCTATCGCGGGGTTGCAAGACATCTGTCCGAGTGTTTCCAAGTTCTGGGTCAGCAACAAGGTTTTACAACCCATGCGCGCCGCCGCCAACGCAGCCTCAGTGCCCGCGTGTCCCCCGCCTACGACAATGACCTCAAACTGTTGCGGAAATTGCATGCCTTTTGTTCCCGTTTGTTGAAAAAGGATTCTAATGTGGATAGTCGAAAGAATGAAAGTTTAAAGAACCAATAGGTTGCTTTACTTTTTCCTCTCAACTTTTCACTTCTACTTCTCGCATCGTCACTTTTAGTATTCTTTGGAGTAGAGCGAAAGCTCAATAGCAGATTTACAGTTTTATTTCCCGATACAAAAGCTCGAAAAGATTCGGCCCAGTAGCTGATCACTGCTGAATTCACCGGTAATCTCAGCAAAGTGTCGCTGCGCCAGCCTTAGTTCTTCTGCCAGCAGTTCACCGGCATTGGCCTCGACCAACTGCTGCCGACCCACGACTATGTGCTGCAATGCTTCACGGATAGCATTTAGATGCCTGTTTCGAGCAATGAAGGTGGAACCATCCGTATCTCGATACCCGGCGGTTCGTTTCAGATGTTGTCTCAGCTCATTCAGCCCGTGCCCATACTTGGCTGAGATGGCCAGTGCATCAAATTGCCCGAATGAAAAACTGCCGCTATTCCGGCCAGTCAGATCAATCTTGTTAAACACGTAGGTACAAGGGACCTGCTTTGTCGGAACGAAGACGTCTTTGTCCGCCTTTGATTCACAGTCATCGACAATGAAAAGAATGTGGTCCGCATTTTCGAGAGCAGCGTGCGTCCTGCGCACACCCTCACTCTCAACAGCATCACTTGCGTCGCGCAGACCCGCGGTATCTACCAAGTACACCGGCATACCATCGAGCTGAATCTGCAATTCTATTGTGTCCCTTGTTGTACCGGGGGCCGCATTGACTATAGCTCGGTCATGCCGGGCCAATGCGTTGAGCAAGCTTGACTTGCCCGCGTTAGGTCGGCCGGCCAGGACGACGTGCAAACCCTCCCGCAATAGACACCCCTGTTTAGTGGAAGACATCAAGTCATTTGTCCTTTCGATAATTTTATCTAGGTCTCGCACGACGCGCGCGTCACTTAAAAAATCGATTTCCTCTTCGGGGAAATCAATCGCTGCTTCAACATAGGTACGTAGATCAATCAGTTCTTCCACCAGCCCGTGGACAGCCTGTGAAAATAAACCCTGCAGGGACCTCTGCGCCGATCGAACCGCCTGCTCCGTGCTACTGTCTATCAGATCGGCTACCGCTTCGGCTTGGGCCAAATCTAACTTACCGTTGTGGAAAGCCCGCTCGGTAAACTCCCCTGGATTGGCGAGCCGTGCACCGCAGGTGAGACACCTGTTGAGCAACATGTTCATGACGATTGGGCCGCCATGTCCGTGCAGCTCTAGTATGTCTTCGCCAGTAAAAGAGTGCGGTGACGGAAAGTAAATAGCAATCCCCGAATCGAGTATTTGGCCGTCCTGGTCCTTAAAATGGGTATAGGTTGCGTAGCGTGGTTGGGGTAGTACCCCAACAACCTGTTTCGCAACACCCGGGACTGCGGGCCCCGACACCTTGACAACCCCAATGCCGCCGCGTCCGGCAGGAGTAGCGATGGCCGCGATGGTATCCCTTTCGGACATTGGTGGTCGCGCTGTCGTGTGGCTCCTAGCCTGTAGATTGCATCAGGACCCCGGATGATGATCAGCCAGGGCCGGGGTAGACCAACCATGGGACAAACTGTATTCGTCGTAAGATCCGTCGACTAGAGTATTTTCAATCATCAATCATGAATCATGGGCGTACATGCAACAATACGGTCGCCTTGGTGCAATCTGCGAGCTAGTCCTAAGCGCCGCCAATGACGACTTTGTTGACGTACCACTGCTGTGCTATAGACAGCACGTTGTTGACTAACCAGTACAGTACCAATCCGGCTGGGAAATAAAGGAATAAAAAGGTGAAAACGATCGGCATCGCCATCATGATCTTCTTTTGCATAGGATCGAGGGGTGATGGATTCAGTAACTGCTGCCCCAGCATGGTTGCCCCCATGAGCAGCGGTAGCACGAAGTAGGGATCTTTAATGGACAAGTCCTGGATCCACCATCCAAAGGGGGCTTGCCTCAGCTCAACGCTTTCCAGCAGGACCCAATACAACGCTATGAATACCGGTATTTGGATCACGATGGGTAAACAACCCCCCAGGGGATTTACTTTTTCCTTTTTATAAATTTCCATCATTGCTTGATTGAGCTTGGCCTTGTCGTCACCGTGCCGCTCTTTAAGAGTTTGTAGTCGAGGTTGCAATTTTTTCATTTTCGCCATGGATTTATAGCTGGTGGCGGACAGCGGATAAAAGGCCAACTTGATCAGGAACGTAAGCAGCACAATGGACCAACCCCAATTGTGGACAAATCCGTTTATTTGGTTTAACACCCAAAACAACGGTACCGATACGGGTGTCAACCACCCATAGTCGACAGTCAGGGCAAATCCTTCGGCTTCTTGTTTGAGCCGCTCCTGCTCTTTAGGTCCAGCAAACAAGCCCACATCCAATTTCCCTATTGCACCAGCGGCAACCACCTGTGGGCGGAGCGTATTAAATCCGATGTTGTATCTAGGTCCACCTACATCATTAATCACCCGACTATAAAATTGAAAGGGACCTTGCCCTTGTGGAAACCATGCGCCGACAAAATAATGTTGCAGCATCGCCACCCAGCCCTCGGCCACTTTGCGATCCAAGTCGGCATCGACCATATCTGCAAAATCGATCTTCTCGAATTTTTCCTCGGGGGTATAAATGGCGCCACCTAAGTAGGCCGGTACCACATCCAGAAAAAACCCCCTACTCTGTGCCACCTGGGTGCGGAGAAACTGCGCATATAGAAACCCGCTCCATTCCACCGCAGATTGATTATCGATCTCGAATTCGACACGTATGTTGTAACTGTCTCTCGTGAAAATGGTCTTTTTGACATAGCGTACGCCATCTGGCGCCTCCCAGTAGAGCGGTACGACCAGTTCCTGATCGCCGGGTCTCAGCTTGTACTGTGTTTCTTCCGCCCTGTATTGAGTCCGGTGGTTGGGATATTCGGATGTGTTCCCAATCAATCCCGCTTGGGTAATGAATATATCAGCGTCCTCATACTTCATGAGTTCGAAAGGGACCTCGGGTTCGTCTACGCTGACCGGGTACTTCACCAGCGCTAGGCTTTTTATACTGCCACCAATAGTGTCGATCTCCGCACGAATAAGATCTGTTTCAACGACTATGAGTGGACTTACGGTACCTGCTGACTCGACTTGTTGCGGTGGCGCCTGAGGGCTGGCTGGAACTTCAACTGTCGGTGTGCTGGGTATATCCGCGGGGGGTGGTTGGGTACCTTGGGTTGGCGCTTCAACGGGCGTTTGTTGCGCGGGCGTAGGACGGCTCGGTGCTTGTTCCTCTAGCCACCGTTGATATATGAGCAATAATATAAACGCTAATGCGAATAGTAAGATGACTCTTTGTATTTCCATCGTCAATCTGCTTCCGTCTCAAACCCGTGTCTATCGTAATTTTCGATGACTTGTAACCAGATACGATTTAAGTCAGAGCGAACTCGTTGCTCATCCTTTATTAATTTGCGCAACACGACAATAACATCTATTCCTATTAGCATTTCCTGGTTCAACCGAAAAGACTCCCGGACCAATCGTTTGATACGATTTCGCTGTACGGCCGTTTTAATTAGGCGTTTAGGTATTGCTATCCCTAGCCGCGCAGTTGTACCACCATTACTCTGTGCAAACCATTTAAAAGTACCTGCGTAACCTTCGTGACCGGAGGTGAAAACCCTTTTAAAGGCTGCTGTTTCTTGCAGGCGATTTTTTTTCGTAAAACGGTTGCGTTGCGAAGTAGAATACAGAACAAACCTACGCGCTTAGTCGCGAGCGTCCTCGCGCCCTACGGGCGTTAATGATAGCGCGGCCACCACGGGTTCTCATACGTGCACGGAACCCATGAGTGCGTTTACGTTTGATCTCACTAGGCTGGAATGTGCGTTTCATAATAATGTATAACTCCAGAGAACGTTAGACCGGACTCAGCCCTTCGAGGCTGGTAAAAAAAGGCGTGCAAAGTTAATGCGTTTACTACAGTGTGTCAACTTAGACAGCGCTGAAACACCAAAATACATGGCGGAGAGCTTTTAAGTGACGAAAGCAACGATATGGCACCAATGTTTAGGCCGCTTGGAGGACGAATTACCCGAGCAGCAATTCAATACCTGGATTAGACCCCTACAGGCTAGAGATAACGGACAAGAGCTGATTTTACTAGCACCAAACCGCTTTGTGTTGGATTGGGTAAAGCAACAGTATTATGAACGTATAGAAGAACTGGCAAATCATGCTGCCGGCGACAGCATCAAGGTATCTATGGAGATCGGTAGTTCGGAGAAATCCAGTACAGCAATTGTAGAGCCAGAACTTGAACGAAGCCCTTATGCGTCCGGTCACCTTAATCCGACCTTCACTTTCAGAAGCCACGTAGAAGGGAAGTCTAACCAATTAGCACGTGCAGCGGCGATTCAGGTCGGGGAAAATCCCGGTCAGGCTTACAACCCCTTATTCATTTATGGAGGTGTTGGTCTTGGCAAAACCCACTTGATGCAAGCGGCGGGAAATTTAATTTTAAGTAACGACCCAAAAGCCCAAATCGCTTACGTCCATTCTGAGCGTTTTGTAGCTGATATGGTTAAGGCACTTCGTCACAATGCCATTAACGACTTTAAACGACACTACCGCTCTCTTGACGCATTGCTTATCGATGACATCCAATTCTTCGCTGGCAAAAGTCATTCCCAAGAGGAATTCTTCCACACTTTCAATACCTTGCTAGAGGGTCAGCGTCAAGTTGTCATTACCAGTGATCGTTACCCTAAAGAGATAACGGGTGTCCAAGAAAGGTTAATTTCACGCTTCGGCAGCGGCCTCACAGTTCCCATCGAGCCACCAGAATTGGAGACACGGGTTGCTATCCTACGTGAAAAAGGTAAAGCCAAAGGGCTTGATTTAGCCGATGACATTGCTTTCTTTATCGCCCGCCAAATTCGCTCCAATGTCAGGGAGCTTGAAGGAGCTCTACACCGGCTTATCGCCAGCGCTCGTTTTACGGGTAAGCCGCTAAATATCGATCTAGCCAGGGACGCCTTGAGGGATATGTTGGTTTTCCAGGAGCGCAAGGTCACGATGAATAACATCCAAAAGACTGTCGCTGAGTACTACAACATACGTGTTGCCGACTTACATTCAAAACGAAGGAACAGACATATCGCCCGCCCCCGGCAAATTGCCATGGCACTTGCAAAAGAGCTAACGACCTTAAGCTTGCCGGACATAGGCGATGCCTTCGGCGGCCGCGATCATACAACAGTGATCCACGCCTGCCGAAAGGTAGAAGACCTGTTAAAAAACGATCCTAAAACCAAGGAGGATTATGAAAATCTACAAAACCTATTGATCAGTTAAACTTGTTTGGGGATTGGCTGTGGATAACTGAATATAAGATAATACATTGTTACAGCAGCCGGTTTGGAACCGATCATTTCCACATAATCTTAACACAGTAACACACAGTGGTTTTCATGTGTAAATAATTGTTTTTAATGATAAATTTTAAGTTACGCACAACTTGATATCGCTTAACATAAACACCAAATTAATAAACATGAAAGTTAAAATAGAAAGAGATCGACTTTTACGGCCACTTGCTCATGTTGCTGGTGTAGTAGAGAAAAGGCAAACCTTACCTATATTAGGTAATGTATATCTTGAGCAAAAACAGGATGCACTGACTCTAGTTGGAACGGATTTGGAAACTGAGGTTTTAACCCGGATTGATAACGTAGATGGAGAAAATGGCGAGTGTACGGTTACAGCACGTAAATTCTATGATATCTGCAGGATGCTACCCGAAGATGCATTGATAAACATTGTTAATGAGGGGGATCGTACTATCATTACCTCCGGTCGAAGTCGATTCAGTTTGCAGTCGCTCCCAGCAAATGACTTCCCTCGCTTGGAAGCTGAGCAATGGGAAGAGAGTATTGAAATCAAGCAACAGGAACTTAAAAGCTTGCTAGAGAGAACAGCTTTTTCGATGGCTCAGCAAGACGTGCGTTATTACCTAAACGGAAGTTTGCTGGAGGTAAGTAACGATATGCTAAGGGTAGTAGCGACGGACGGGCATAGACTGGCAAAAAGCGAGATTTCGATGCCGGTTGATGTGAGTAGTCCTAAGTTAGCCATTATTCCAAGGAAGGCAGTCATGGAGATGTTGAGGTTTTTAGAAGATGGAGAAGAAACGGTGCGCTTGGATATAAACCCGAATCACGTGCGCGTCACTGGGGATGCCTGGGTGTTTGTAGCGAAGTTGATAGATGGTCGTTTTCCGGATTATGAGAAGGTTATTCCTCCCTCATTGAGTACACACCTAGAAATAGACCGGGACCAGTTCTACGATATCTTGGCAAGAACAGCCATCTTAACGAATGAAAAGTTTCGTGGGATACGGCTCGTGTTGAAACCTGGCACCATGATGGTTATGGCGAATAACCCAGAGCAGGAGGAGGCTGTCGATGAAATGCCGGTTGACTTTGATGGCCAAGAGGTGGAGATAGGTTTTAATGTAGGTTACTTGATGGAGGCGTTGCGAGCACTGGGTAGTGATAAAGTGGACCTTGGTCTACAGGATCCCAATAGTAGTTGCACCATTAACACTCCACAGGATCGATCTACACTATATCTAGTGATGCCGATGCGGATCTGACGTTGTGTTTCATGTGAAACTAGGGCGATCTTCCAGTTTCACGTGAAACGCGGCATTGTGCTTATATCGAGGCAAAGGATAGCGGTTTCGGACGATGTGCCAAATAGAATTGTAGTTACCCATTGCCCCTAGACATTAAGAATCAATATGGTGAAGAAACAAATTTACGACTCAGACAGTATTAAAGTATTAAAAGGCCTAGACGCTGTGCGCAAACGACCAGGCATGTACATCGGTGATACTGATGATGGCAGCGGGCTACATCAAATGGTATTTGAGGTTGTGGACAACGCCGTGGACGAAGCGTTGGCAGGGTATTGCACGGAGATTACCGTCTGTGTGCATGCTGATGAGTCTGTAACGGTTACGGATAATGGCCGAGGGATACCAACCGGGATTATTGAAGAAGAAAAGAGGTCAGCAGCGGAAGTCATTATGACTGTCTTACATGCAGGCGGTAAGTTTGATCAAAATTCTTATAAAGTGTCTGGGGGATTGCATGGAGTTGGTGTGTCGGTGGTTAATGCATTATCTGATTTTCTACGTCTACAGATCTTTCGGGACGGACAGATCTATAGTCAGGAATACCGCCTAGGTGTACCCAAAGAGCCTCTGACAGTAGTTGGTGAGACAGATAGGACCGGTACGGAAATCAGTTTTAAGCCAAGCACTAAGGTGTTCAGTGACATTGAGTTACACCACGATATATTGGCAAAGCGGCTTCGAGAATTATCGTTTTTGAATTCCGGCGTGCGGATTATCTTGCGCGACGAACGAGTGGATCGCGAAGATGTATTTGAATATCGGGGTGGCATAGCGGCATTTGTGCAGCATCTTGTCCGGAAGAGGGTGCCCCTACACCCAAAACTGATTCACATAACAGGAAAGAAGGGGAATACCGCAGTAGAGTTGGCCCTGCAGTGGAACGACTCATATCAAGAGAACATCTTTTGCTACACCAATAACATACCCCAGCGGGATGGCGGCACGCACTTGGCCGGGCTGCGAGCTGCGATGACCCGGTCACTGAATCAGTATATAGAGCAATCCGGACTTGCGAAGCGGGCTAAAGTCAATGTGACTGGTGACGATGCGAGGGAAGGATTGACAGCGGTGCTGTCGGTTAAGATTCCTGACCCCAAATTTTCCTCACAGACGAAAGACAAGTTGGTCTCTTCCGAGGTGAAGGGCGTCGTGGAATCTATAGTCGGTGAGCGACTGGGAGAGTTTTTATTAGAGAATCCAGCCGACGCCAAAAGAATCGCTGATAAAATCGTGGAAGCAGCGCGTGCGAGAGAGGCGGCTAGGAAAGCACGGGAGATGACCCGACGCAAGGGTGCCCTGGACTTGGGAGGACTACCCGGCAAGCTGGCAGATTGTCAGGAAAAGGATCCGAGCCTATGTGAGATTTACTTGGTTGAGGGAGACTCAGCGGGCGGGTCGGCTAAGCAGGCACGCGATCGAAGAACCCAGGCCGTGTTGCCACTTAAAGGCAAGATTCTCAACGTTGAAAAGGCCCGGTTTGACAAAATGTTGTCCTCCGATGAAGTAACAACTCTTATTACCGCTTTGGGGACGGGTATTGGTGCGGAGGATTTCGACATTGGCAAGCTTCGATACCATCGAGTTATTATCATGACTGATGCGGACGTCGATGGTTCGCATATCCGAACGCTGCTGCTCACCTTTTTCTACAGGCAGATGTCTGAGCTTTTGGAGCGGGGCCATATCTATATTGCACAACCGCCGCTTTATAAAGCATCCCAAGGAAAGAAGGAGTTCTATATCAAGGACGATCAGGAGCTCCAAGAGCACTTGCTGCAATTGGCGCTGAAAGATGCCGAAATAATCTACGGGGCTAAGAAAGAAACACTTTCCGGGGATGAGCTTACGACTCTATGTCGGGACTACCTTTCGGTTGAAGCCGCCATCCAGCGCTTGGGTAGGCGCTACCACCCGGCCATGTTGTGGTCTTTGGTGTATCTGCCGCCCGTAGAGGCTGAAGCTGCAAACTTAAAGTCGTTCCAGCAACTTGCCAAGAAGTTACAAAAGCATTTACAGGACCATCATAACGGGGTAGTCCACTATGAAGCACGTGCTGAGAAATCACCCGCGCATGGTGAGCCGGTAGTGATCGTTACTAAGACTCTGCACGGGACAACGATCGAAAACGAGCTAAACGCCGCTTTCTTTGGCAGCAATGAGTATCAGTCAATGCGTCTACTGGGGGAAAGACTAAGACACCTAGAGAAGGGCGAGTTAACGGTAAAGCGCGGTGAAAACGACAACACGGTATCCAAGTTCGCCGACGCCCTGAACTGGTATATGCAGCAAGCTCGCCGTGGCCTCAATCTGCAGCGATACAAGGGATTGGGCGAAATGAATCCGGAGCAGTTATGGGAAACAACGATGGACCCATCCAAGCGACGCCTGCTGAGGGTAGTGGTGGAAGATGACGTCGAATCGGATGATACCTTTACGATATTAATGGGTGACCAAGTCGAGCCTCGCAGAGACTTTATCGAAAAGAACGCCTTTGCTGTCTCCAATCTCGATGTCTAAGAAAAAAACAGGGGCAAGTGACTGGTATCGAGTGCGAGATCCGTTAGTTGTCTTTACTAGCTGCTAGATACTTGCCACTCGCTACTGCTATGTTAGGAGCGGCACCCTCGCCGCGATGCCAGTAGATTCCCTACAACAGTTAGTTAAGCTAGCGGACACGCTATTCGCAACACGCTCTAAACTCAGGCTAATGTAAAGTTTGGGGTGTGGACAGGGTAAACACGGGGATCTCCGCTTCAAACTCCGTGCCATCATCCGCACGCATTTGGTAACTCCCACCCATTGTTCCAACCGGTGTACCAATCACCGTACCACTGGTGTATTTAAACGTCCCTCCAGGAGGTAAATAGGGCTGTTCTCCGACAACGCCCTCACCCTGTACTTCCTGCACTTTCTCGTTTGCGTCGGTTATGATCCAGTGACGTGTTAACAGGCGCGCTGGTATTGTTCCCACATTATGTATGGTTATGGTATAGGCGAAGACGTATCTATCTGTTCCGGGGTCAGACTGGGTTTCCACATAGGTGGTCTTAACGTCGACATCAATTCTATATTTTTCGCTTTGCGACATAGTCTTTCTACCTAAATAAATTCTTAACCAATACAGGGGACTTGAACAAAATGAGCGGGTTTATTGTCCACATCTATTGCAGACAGATAGCCACCGTGGACACAACCGCTGTCTAGAGAGACAAAACGGCCGTGTACTCGCGCCCCGAGCGAGGACCAGTGTCCAAAAAGGATCCGTAGATCCTCAGTTTGGCGCAGGCTAAACCAAGGAAAGAGCAAGTCCGGCTGTGTCCCAAGCGGTCCAACCTGTGCAAAATCCATATCCCCCGACCGGTAACAATAGCGTATCCGAGTAAAAGCATTGATGATAAAGCGAGATTTATCGTCACCAACAGTCTTATCCGACAATGAAGCGGGTTCATCACCATACATTCGAGCCAGTAGCGCCGGATAAGTTTCGTCGTTCCTGATCAACAATTCGATCTCTCGCGCATGGTCAAGCGCTTCGGTGAGACTCCAGCGAGGGTGCAGCCCTGCATGTACTAATAAGGTCTTACGCTCGCTGTCAAAATGAGCGATAGGTCGGTTCCTGAGCCAGGACAACAATTCTTCGCGGTCATCAGCGGCTAAGATATCGCTGAAAGAGTCCGTATGCTTCGGTGCCCTGAAACCTTCCGCTACTGCCAATAAATGCAGGTCGTGGTTGCCAAGGACAATTCGAGTGTGCGGTAAATCCTTAACAAATCGAACAACGTCTGCTGACGCCGGCCCCCGATTGACCAAATCGCCTGTAAGCCAAAGTTCATCACTACCCGCATCAAAACTCAGCTTATCAAGTAACCGACGCAAAGACGCGTAGCATCCTTGTACGTCGCCAATGGCGTAAACAGACATTTACTGCACTTTGCCGTGGGTCAGAAGACTAGCAACATCGGCTGTGGCTTTGAGCAAGGCATCTGTAATACTGGGCTCGCCGGCGGAATGACCAGCTTCTGGAAGGATACGTAACTGAGATTTTGACCAAGCTTGGTGCAACTGGAAAGCGTTCTCGACCGGGCAAACCACATCATAGCGACCGTGTACGATGATCCCCGGAATATTGCCTAAGCGATAAGCATCGCGAAGGAGTTGATTGTGGCTTAAAAAACTGTTGTGCACGAAGTAGTGTGCCTCGATACGGGCTAGGCTGAGAGCAACGTGAGGATTAGCAAAAAACTGGCGGGTCGTCTTGTTAGTAAGCAAATTTGAACATCGACCTTCCCATATGGACCACGCTTTGGCAGCCGCCATACGGGCGATCTCGTCATCTCCCGTCAACCGCTGGTAATAAGCCTCAACCATATTGGTCCTTTCACTCTCTGGAATTGGGGCGAGAAAATCCTGCCAATAATCGGGAAAAATTCGGCTGGCGCCTTCTTGATAGAACCAGCGGATTTCATGCGGGCGACACAGAAAGATACCACGCAGAATAAGTGCCAACACGCGTTTCGGATAATTTTGTGCATACGCCAGGCCCAGGGTTGATCCCCACGAACCCCCAAACACGACCCAGCTGTCGATATTGAGGTGCGTGCGGATCATTTCTATATCGCTGATGAGATCGGCGGTGGTGTTTTTCTCTAAGCAGGCATGGGGGCGGGAGCGGCCGGCACCACGTTGATCGAATAGGATGATCCGGTAGATCTCAGGATCAAAGAACCTGCGATGATAAGACTCGCATCCGGCACCTGGCCCACCGTGGAGGAACACGACGGGTATTCCCTCAGAGTTGCCACACTCTTCGACGTACAATTCATGTGGAGAGTCCGCGGCAAGGTAAAAACTCTCGTTGGGTTTTATCTCTGGGAATAGAGTCTGCACCTATTCTTCTACCTCTAAAGGCGGATCGCCGTCATAGATCAGGTTAAGCCGCCGCTGATTGTAGGTTTCTCGCAAAAAAGCATAGGGATCTAGCTGTAAGTCCAATAGTTTTGAACCGGTAAGCAATTGTGCCCTGGAATCGACGGCGTTTATACCAATCAATGCCAAGTTGACACTGGTCTCCGGGTTGTACAAGCGTGGATCGGTATACAGATAATAGGGCAAAAGCCCGATACCATCTCTGAGATTGGTCGGTCCAATGAAGGGTAGCATGATAAAAGGCCCAGGTTTGAAACCCCAAACCGCGAATGTTTGTCCGAAGTCCTCCTGATGGCGTTCCAGGCCGGCGAGGGTGGAAAAATCGAAGAAACCGAGCAGACCGAAAGTCGTATTGAATAGAAAACGGGTTGTATCTAGAACAGCTTGCTCAATCTTCCCTTGCAGAATATCGTTGATAATAGTTGTGGGTTCCAATAGATTTCGGAAAAAGTTGCCCACGCTCTTACGCACCGGGCTGGGTACGACCTTGCGGTAACCTTGAGCCACAGGCTTGAGTATGGCGCGGTCAAACCCGTCGTTGAATCGATAGATCGCCCGGTTGTACTTCTCGAACGGATCTCTGTACTCTTGGATACTGCCTGTTGTTGCGCACGCCGAAAGGAGGATCGGGAATAAGAGTGTGTACAACAGTACTCGCTTAACGCTTGCCTTCCGGCTCATGTGGTTTCCATTTGATTTTTTCTCGATTCTAGCTTATTAGCGCCGTTCCATGCGGTTGTATTTGATTGACCGGAACTGTTGTGGCAAGTCTGCTCACAAACGCAACCCAGGGTCTGGACATAGATTCGCAGTTTTATTATATCCTTTGAATATCAATAGGTTACGGCAGTTTTAATGAATCATGGATGTTCCAACCGGGCTGAGACAAAGCCCCACGTCATGCCTAGGATCAGGCCGACGGAGTGGGCCATGTTGGCTATATTACCGACCAAGCCTAACCAGCAAACGACGAACCAGACCAGCATCATAACTACGATGGCTTTGTGCAGGCGCATACCGAAACGCGGATTAAACTTTCCCTGTATCCAGAAATAACCCAACAGGCCGTACACCACACCCGACATTCCACCGAAGGGTACATTGGGGTGATAAACGTATTCCGCCAGGTTGGATAAGATGCCCACGACCACAAGGAAATAGAAAAGCTCGCCGGAGCTCAGTCGACGTTCAAAGGGGCCGCCGAGCTGCCACATCCATAACATGTTAAAAATGATATGGGCGAACCCAAAGTGTAAGAACACCGGTGTTAATAGACGCCAGAATTGCCCATCCAATACGGCCTGTAGACCGGTATCGCGAAAATATTCTGTGAGAAAGAGCGGGCGAATGGGATATAGATTTGCACCGAAACCGGACCAAACGGCCAGGGTCACACAGACGGCAATAATGCTTGTGGTGAACGGCGGCAGCGCGCTCAAAGTTTTTTTCTTGTTATACAACTGCGTTCGTGACGTAAAATCGGTTGGCGATTATTGCAGAAAAAGTAAAGTCAGCAAGGGATTTTTTGTTATCGGCCTAATCTACGCTGGGTAAAGCTAATCGCTGACGCAATCTCTATTCAATTAATGTGGGAAGTAAACGGGGGATTTTAGTGTTATCGCAAACAGCCATTTTCACGAAATTAGTTCGGAATTACATGGGGCCTCCCCCAGTAATAGTGGACGTAGCTGACAATTGTGGGTTTGTCGTTCGACGTATGGCTGAAACCAAAGCCAGCAGTGCCCTCATCTGTAATGAGCGCGCAGAGCCAATAGGCATTATTACTGAGCAAGATATTTGTCGACGGGTCACTTTTTCCTGTGATCCAAACACACTCGCTACGGATATTATGTCGTCACCAGTGCGAGCAATAGACGCTGACGACTACCTTTATTACGCCATTGCAGAAATGCGCCGCAACAAGCTTCGTCACATGCCTGTTGTCGACCTCAACAATCACGTCGTTGGGGTATTACAAATACACGACGCGTTGACCGTCGCTGCGTCCCAAGTGGTCGATCAGATAGAACTGCTGACGCATTCGAGAACCTTGACTGGGATGAAAAAAACCAAAGCAGCACAGGTAGAAGTCGCTACGCAACTTTTACTCGATAAAGTTCCCGCACCGGAGATTCAGACGCTCATCACCAGTATCAATAACGATTTATACAAACGTATCGTAGGGTTGTGTATGCGACAGATGCAGGACGAAGGTTGGGGAAGTGCACCGGTGCGCTTCGACACCATCGTAATGGGTTCTGGCGGTAGAGGTGAAAGCTTCTTGTATCCGGACCAGGACAACGGTTTTATCCTGGAAGACTATCCTGACCAACAGCATGCAGACATAGACCGCTGGTTTATCGAGCTGGCCACGCGGGTGACCGACGCCTTGAACGAAACAGGATTCGTTTATTGTAAAGGCTACGTTATGGCAACCAATCCATTGTGGCGTAAGACGATCAGTCAATGGTGCAAGCAAATCAGTCAATGGGTAGGTAAAGGATCGGGTATGGTCTTGCGGCTGGGTGATATCTTCTTCGACTTTGTGCCTGTTTATGGATCTGGAGAACTGACCCGGCAATTGCGGGAGCATGTCACGAAGGTGGCACGAGAACCGTTCTTTTTAAGAGAGATGTTCAAGTTTGATCAAGAGCACGAGGTCGCGCTGGGCCCATTCAACCGATTGTTACGGGATAGGTTGGAGGGCCCGCAGAAGGGTAAGCTCAACCTGAAGTTGACCGGCACACTGCCGCTCGTCGGCGCGGTGCGTATCAGTGCCCTGGCTAATGGGATTGCTGACACCCAAACGCTCAAGCGCATCGATGGGCTGTTTGCCAAAGGGAAGCTGTCGAAGGATGAGCAAGACTACCTTTCCGGCGCATTCCGACACATCACAAACCTTTTGCTGCGGCAACAGCTCAGGGATTTCCAGAAGGGCAATCCAGTCGGAAATCACGTCGCCATGACAGACCTGTCTAAACGGGAACAGGATATGTTGGTGGACGGGTTAAAAGCGATAAAGAATTACCGCAAAAATCTTCGCCTGGAGCTCACGGGAGAACTCTTTTGATAGACGCCTCATGGGTTAGGACTTGGAGCTTCGATCAGCGACTAAGTAGGTTTAGGAGTAGCGAGCACCTAGTTGGCTAGCGGCTAGCAAAAACACAACGTTAACCCGTTGGTAACCACGCTTAGTCACTCTCTACAACCGACATGCAACTTCTTAATAGCTAAAAACTCTCCTGCAGCTTCCTGATTTCAAATACTTGGTTGGAAGCCTGGATGGCTTCCCCAAGTGTTTTAATATCATGATGGGGTAGTGCGTCTAGCATGCGCAGGAAGATTTCCGCGGTGGACCGGGCATCACCAAGTGCGGTATGACGCGCTCCTGTTGGGATCTCTATCCCGAAACGGGCAGCGATAGCGTCCAGTGTATGTGCGCTGTGGTTAGGTTGCAGAACAAACGATAAAAGCAACGTATCTAGAACTGGATGGTCAAAAGAGACACCGGTTTTTTCTTCTTTGAGCTTGAGGAACTTCATATCAAAAGCCGCGTTGTGTGCAACCAGTACTGAACCTTCGGCAAACGCGTGAAACTGTTTTAACACCTCTACAATCCCATCTGCGTTCTCTACCATGTCATCTGTGATTCCGTGGAATCGTATCGAGGACTGAGGGATGGGAAAGCCTGGATTTACCAAGCGGTCGAACTCGTCGCTTTCTAAGATGGTGTTATCGACGATACGCACCCCGGAGATCTGAACAATTTCATCTCCTTTAGATGGGCGCAATCCGGTGGTTTCGGTATCAAACACGACAAAGGTTAGATCACTTAGCGGGCGATCTGATTGCGCTAGAGACGTGTCCCGGTCGAACAGAGAGAAATCATAGAATTCCGGGCGGTCAGTCATGATACTTTGGTCGTAGCGGCCGTGTTGATCGTTTAAACGGTCGTGGCCCGGTAAGGTAAGTACGTAACCACTGCAGCTCCCATCTGGCTCGACGATGAGATTCATTCGTAGCCGTACCCCACGACTTACACCTCTTAGCGAATCATCAAATTCAATAATTTCACGTTTCGACTCAGATTCATATAAACCCATTAAATGGTGGAATTTCTGGTCAATTAAACTGCTTTTAAAAAAAGACTGTATGTTGCGGTGAAGACTTAGGATAGTCACGTCCTTGAGTAACATGCTGGCTGACTGATTGAACAGGACGATCTGGTGATCGGGTGAGCAGACGATAACACCCTCCGTTAGGTCGTGTAGTATTGCTTCCAGCCTAGTCCTCCTCTGGTCAATGCGGGCGGTCGCGGAGTCAATCGCACGCGCGGTCTGGTGTCGTTCTCGGGTGAGCTCCTGACCGAATGCTCGGGCGGTGTCGGGCAGCGAACCCAGGTAGTGCTGATCGGGTAGAGTAAACCGGTGGTGCGCGTCAGCATGGGTCAGTAACTTGAATTGGTCTTCCAGCATGTGCAAGGGTCGAAACAGACGAACGTGTATCAAGGTGCATAGCACCCAAACTAAACTCACTAGGACCAGCAGTTCTGTCAGCATAACTAAAGCAAGACCGCTTGGCGGCAGTCGGCTGTCCAGCAATAACCAGATGTTGAAAACGAATAAAACGATCAAAAATACGGTCGCCAGCGCCGCTATAAATTGTGGTCGCGGGATTTTCATGGGTACATAGTAACCGGGGGTTTTCAACACCGCCAAACCAGGGTCTCTTCTTCCATCGCCGCGGCTTGCTCGCGTAAGCTCAGGATGTGTTCTTCCCAGCATTTTTGTGTATTGAACCAGGGAAACGCGCGGGGAAAAGCAGGGTCATGCCAGCGTCGAGCGAGCCATGCATAGTAGTACATCAATCGCAACGTCCGCAGCGCTTCGAGTAGATGCAGCTCGAGCGGGTTGAATTCACAGAACCTGGTGTAGCCCGTTAAAACGGCATTCAACGCTGTGGTTCTTTCCTGTCGATTTCCACTTAAAAACATCCACAAATCCTGACTGGCCGGGGCGTTACGGGCGTCGTCCAGGTCTACAATATGGGGGCCGTCGTCGGTCCATAGAATATTGCCGCTATGACAATCACCGTGAACTCGAATGTAAGCCACTTCCCCCGCGCGGTTATGGCAGAACTGTATTCTTGTCAGCAGATCCTCTGCCAGGGAGCGATATGCCACTTGCAGTTCCGCCGGAATGAATCCCTTTTCCAGTAAGAATTGATAGGACTCCGCACCGAAGGAGGCGATAGTCAGGGACGGTCGGTGCTTGAAGTATTGGGTCTTACCAATCAGATGTAACCTGCCGATAAACCGACCCATAAGCTCTAGGTGGTCTGGGTTTTCTAATTCGAGTGCGCGACCACCACGCTGAGGAAAGAGCGCAAATCGATAGGGGCCGTGTTTAAATAAACTTTGTACTTGCTCGTTTCTAATCGGTGCAACAACTGGAATTTCCGCCTGTACCAGCTCATGGGCGAAACTGTGTTCCTCCATAATCGCCTCATCAGACCATCTAAAGGGTCGGTAAAATTTTGCGATTATGTTTTGGCCAGATTCGAGACCTACTTGGTAGACTCGATTCTCGTAACTGTTCAACGCCATGAGGCGCCCGTCGCAGAGATAACCCTGGCTTTCGACCGCATCGAGGATTTGTTGCGGCCCCAGCGCTTGATAGGCTTGTGTCTCGCTGTTGTCCAAATTCATTGATCAGGGCTGTTGGTGAGCGTAAAACCAGAACCATGTATACACGAATCGCGCAGTTAGCCGAAGCAGAAAACAGTCAAAAACTGTTCTGGCTAGCAACGGTATTGATTGCTTTGAACATCCTTTGGCGCAGCGTTCGCTACGCTTTGGGATTCCCGTTGTTTGGCGATGAAGCATTTGTGGCCAATAGTTTCTTAGTCAGGGATTTCTTGGGGCTGACCGAAGGACTGGAACACTATCAAATCGTACCACTGTTGTACTTGTGGGGGACTTGGCTACTCAGCTACGTTGTTGGGCAATCTGAGTGGGGGCTGCGACTCCTGTCCTACGTTGCGGGTATCGCAGGTGTCCTATTGTTCGCGCACGTGTCGCTTAAGTTCCTCCCTAAGAAAACAGCACTATTCTCGTTGGCGATCTTCTGTGCTTCATACTACCCCGTTCGCCATGCCGCCGAGGTGAAGCCATATAGTCTGGATTTATTGGTCAGTCTATGTATTACGGTCACCGCCTGGAATTTTCTAACTGCTCGAAACAAGCAAAATACCTTTTGGTGGGCATTGGCCTGCGTAGTGGGCGTGTGGGCCAGCTATCCATCGATATTTGTGGCTGGTGGGATCTGTTTAGTCATTTTCGGTTATGGCCTGATCCGACAGCGTGCTTATCTGTTACCTACCGTCGCAGTCGGCTTGGCAACGTCACTGAGTTTTGCATCGATGTACTACTTCATTGGCAGCGCGCAAAATGCAGCCGCCGGGGACATACTAGTCCAGCTCGAACTTTGGGCATCGACATTTCCCCCTTGGTCCGAGCCTAGCAGGTTCTTCGACTGGTTCGTACATGTGCACCTGGGGAAGATGTTCGCTTATCCGAACGGGGGCAACAACGGCGGCAGTGCACTGACTTTTATCCTGTTTTGTATAGGGGCATGGTCGCTCTGGCGGCAGGAACGATTAAAAGTCCTGGTCTTACTCAGCCCTTTTCCACTGATGTTCGTCGCAGCCAGCCTGCATGCTTATCCGTACGGGGGCAGTGCACGGGTGGCGCAGCATGTAGCTCCCGCTATTTGCCTGTTGGCTGCTGCCGGACTGGCTTACTTGATGCGCATTCGTCCTGGTGGTCATATTGAAAAACGTGCTCTGGTGTTTGTCGGGATTTGTATGGCTTTGATCTTGGGTGGCATAGTCCGCGATGTCGTCAAGCCCTACAAAGAGCTCGCCGACCAAGACAATAGGGAGGTGATTGAGCAGATGGCGGAGGCGGCGACTGATGAAGAGCGCTGGATTGTATTCGGTGTCTGGGGTGATGTTTCCCGGGACGTTCCCAACTTATACCATTGGGCGGGTTCCGCAGCCCGCCTCAGGTATTATCTGCTGCGCTTGGCCGGGGAGCGAATACAATGGGGACCCAATCCGGCTGAGATCCTAGAGGGTGCTGGCAGCCCCAAGCTGTTACTCGCTTATCAACACCCATATGTGCCGTTCCCGCATAAAAAATTCGAAGCCTACCTGCGGCAGGTTAACCGAGGTCTCAGGACTGAACTGGTAGCGACTCATCCGTTCCGGGAGCTCGCTGAAAAACTGGTTGTCTATGAACTCACACCGATTAAAAAGTAAGGGCGCCCGAAGGCGCCCTCTCCGCTCTGACGAGCGGTTGGGAGGAGGAACTAATTTAGGATTCTCCAAGCACCGTCCGGTTGTCGACATGCTGTTCCATATGCCTGCTCAGCCCTGCCGCCGACCTGCACCGTAGTACGGTACTCACGACAGTATTGTCCGGACGCTGTTTGATATGTTTTTGTCGGAGTGATCCCCACTTGGGCTCCAGAATCTGGATTTACCCAGGCTGACGATTGACCGGTTCGATTGTATTCAAAGGCCTGCTGAGCTTGAAAGCGATCATAGCTATCCAGGCTGCGGCCTACGGAGGCTCCGGCAGCTGCACCTATTGCCGTGCCGGCAACAGTGGCCAACACCTGACCGCTACCACTACCGAATTGATTCCCAACCACACCTCCGACAACAGCACCTAACAGCGCGCCTTGATCCTGTTTCGGGACACCCTGGCAGCCGGATATAGCCACCGCGAGTGTCGCATACGTAACCAAAGCACATGTTCGCATTGCACCGCTCTCTTTTAGCCGTAATATCTGTGATAACGCAACTACTATTGGGATGGTTGACAAAAGTAGCAGCGGGTGACAAAAACTCCGGCGAGCACCAGAGTTAATTCTCCCGTTATTCCTTATTCGGTGAAAATCTATCCCAGACAACCTTGCAGAAGCCGGCATGACCAAGCGCATAATCTACGTCCCAGGGAAGAACCTTAAGCCTGAACCCGAGATTCATCGTGTACAACTCTGGCGGTGCCTATTGGCGGGGGTACGGCGGGTGCAGCCGAACGTAGCTGCTGAGATGGAACGAGCGCCTGAGAGCTTTTTCCTTGCGCCATGGAACCATATTCTTTATCGACGACATGTTTCACTGGATGAGGACATTCCGTGGATAGATCGTTTGATAGAAACAAATGGGCCTACCGAAGAAGAGCGGCAAGAGGCCGAAGCTTGGCACAAAGTGGCCATCAAGATCATGTACGCCATCGGAGACCACTTCCATGGGCTGATTAAGTGGATCCCGGATCAGCGCATAAAAGCAATGATCGCCGACACCGCCCCCTACTTCGACAATGAAAACGGGATTGCGGACGCGATCAGGGCTATCGTCAAGCGGTTGGTATCTGAGGCCACCGGCAACGGCGAAAGCGTGCTGTTGATTGGACATAGTATGGGCTCCGTCATTGCTTACGACGCACTGTGGCAACTCACCCATCTGGACCAACACCCCTGCGATGTAGATTTGTTTTTGACCATAGGCAGTCCGCTCGGTATGCGCTATGTACAAAAACATCTGCTGGGGGGTCACACCCTGCACAAGACTTTTCCCCGAGGCATCTCAGCCTGGGAAAACGTATCTGCCACTGGTGATTTGATATCCCTAGATAAAACTGTGCACGATGATTTCGCACCGATGATTGAAAGTAACTATACCGAGTCAATTCGTGACCATTGCGGCGGTGTATATAACTGGTTTCGTAACCACCAAGGTTTGAATGTGCACCGTTCTTATGGATACTTGGTTAATCCGGTTGTAGGACAAATCATCGCCGATTGGTGGCGGGGGCAGCATAAGGAAAAACCACCGGTGTTGGTTGCCCATCGAGGTTATCCCACCAAATATCCCGAAAACACGATGATCGGCTACGAGCAAGCCGTTAAGGCAGGCGCTCGGGTCGTTGAAACAGATGTTCAGTTGAGCAAAGACAAAATCCCGGTGCTCCATCACGATGCTGACACGATGAGGATGTCCGGCGTGTCGGGTTCACTATTTGATTTAACCTTGGCACAGCTTAAACAGCTGGACATCTATTGCCCGGAACGTTTCGGCGAACAATACCGCGGTACCCCTATCACTACCCTCGCGGAATTTTGTACGTTTATGGAAAGCGTTCCGGAGGTTGAGATGTTGGTCGAGATAAAACCGCATAGTGTGGAGCACTTTGGGCTTGAACTAACCGTTGATCGAGTAGTGGCGGCGATTAAACCGGTTGTCGACCGGTGTGCAATCATCTCGTTCCACGATGGTTGTATTGCGTATGCGCGAAGCGCGCATCAAGTAAGAATTGGATGGGTGCTACCAAAATGGAATAAACAAACCGAGGACCGGGCACGCGAGCTATCACCTGAGTTTATCCTGGTTAGCCGGCAGCGTTTCCCCAACAACAGCTGCAAGATCTGGAGCGGGCCGTGGCGCTGGGTAGTTTATGTTGTGGATGACGCTAGCCAGGCCAACAGGTATGCAGCCAAGGGCATTCGCTATATCGAAACCGATCAGATCGGTGAAATGCTGGCCGAACTTGATTCAGAACGGGGACAGTAAACTTTTTAATAAACTATGAATTAAAGCAGGCCGCACCGAACATTCTCGGCGAGTGTGACGTTTTTATCGTGTTAAAAAGTATACTGTCCCCGGTTTACACCTGCTTGCCACTCCGCATCGGGCACTAATTCTTTGAGCTTGTCCGACACTTTCCGGGTGAGCTCTGGATGGGAGGACGATCCCATTAGGCGGACATACAGGTGCAATATCCCCGGATGGCTGAGCCCCAGATCTGTTTGTTCCATTTGCCGCATCGCTTTATCAAGAATAGCAATGGCCTCCAACATCTCGGCCCCCTCCACCGGTACACCCGAGTCCAAATCCCATAGTTTAAACGCAGTCTGCATTAAGATTGCTTCGACGCATAGTGCCGCGACGTCTAAATCATTCGGGTATGTTTCATATACCGCGCGCATCGCGTCAGCATAATCGGTGTTCCAGGCGTTTGTGTCCTCTGCCGGAATATCTGACGGGTAGCGGTGTGGGAGTGTTTTAATAATGTCCTGTTCAAGGCTAGACGCGCAGTCAGCGAGTTCGATCGCCGTTTGCGTAGCGGAATCCGCTTCGATGAGCGATTGGGATAGATCAGATTCACCAAATGCTTCCCAAGGCTTGGTGTAGCTGGGACCAACGGAAAAAGCGATGCCCCAATAAGCCATGGCACAGCCGGGATCGATTTGAGCCGCCTCATTGAAACAACTTTTGGCCTTTACATGGTTAAATCCGTAGCACCACATCAAGCCTCGATCAAACCAGATTTGGGCGTCGGGAGACTCCGTCGAAACAGTCCGACTGTAAGTGCCCAGGTCATGGTAGTCCGTCATAGCCTAGCCTCCATAAGTCTTTATCCCATCAATCAAAGCGAATATAACCATAATTATAGTGGCTGCAGTATTATAGTTTATTGTCTGTAAACCATGATCTTTAGAGAGATAACATCGGATCACCGACACAAACCCGAAACGATTCTGAATTAATGAGGTCTGCTGTGTATATGGGAAGGGTAACATCGTGAAGTCCAGACAGCTCGGTCGTTTACTTAGGCAACACAGGTGCATTGTTTTTTTTCTTTGTATTGGGGTCAGTGTACTTGCAGTTCCACCCAGTGCGAGCGGACAGTCTGAGGACCTTGAGTTCAGCCTGACATCGGTTTATGGCAAGCCTGAGGCACCGCAGCTTGAATTGCCGGGGGTCGACGGGGAACGTTATCATCTGGCTGCATATCAAGGCAGCGTGGTTTTGGTCAATTTTTGGGCAACGTGGTGCGCACCCTGTATACACGAAATGCCGACTTTGCAGAAGTTGAGAGAGATGTTAAAGGGGCAGCGTTTTGAGGTTCTTGCCGTGAATCTCGGGGAAGAGGAGGCGAGGGTCCGAGCTTTTTTGGAAAAGTTTACCCCGAAGCTAGAGTTTCCCATTCTGCTCGCACATGACCAGTCGATTATGCAGACCTGGAAGATACAGGGCCTCCCACTCAGCTACCTGGTCGACAACCAAGGGCGGTGGGCATATCAAGCGTTGGGCCCTCGGGACTTCGGTCACCCACACATCGTTTCACGCATAAAGGACTTGCTGGAGGAATAAATTATAAAAGCTGGTATTTGATGTGACGTATAAAATAAAGAGGATTGGCTAGGGGCACATATCAAAGCTTGTAATTACAACATTCGGGACTTTAGCGATGAACGAAAAAAACTGGCTCGTATTTCAGCTAGCCGAGCTTCTGGAAAAAGTGAAGCCGGGTGGGGTTCGACTCCACGAATTCCTACGCACCCCTTCACTGAGTTGTTCTGTTTATCACGTACCAGCCGGCTCAAAGGATATGCAGAGTGTCCATGAAGAGGATGAGCTCTATCTGGTGCTGGAAGGACGAGCACATTTGCGTGTAGAAGAGGACGACTACCTGGTTGAGAAAGGTACGCTTATGTACGTGCGACGCGCCAGCGAACATACTTTTTTCGACGTGGAAGAAGATTTGACAGTGCTGGCCTTTTTCGGGGCAGCGACTAGGAATGTCGGCTGGCAGCATGGATAAGTTGTATCCATTGGTTGTAGGAAGAACCCAACAAGGATTCCAGTATCTAAATGAGATAGAACCTGCATCCGGCGGGTAGATCTTTAAGCATCCGAACGGGGAATTCGTGTATTATTGCCGGATCGCGTCTGGTGCGCTGTGTTGTGATCGCAGGACCGATTGACCATTTTGTATACAACGTCCTGAGGTGCGTACCAAACAGCTTTAAGTTGTCTTAATACAAGCCATTAGGAGGATACAAATAATGTCTGAGTTATCGCGACTGCAAAGTCTTTTTGAGGCGGGCAAGATCTCACGGCGTGAGTTCTTAAGTCGTGCTGCCGCCCTCGGTGTTGCCGGCATGGTACCGGCCAGTTTACTGTCTACACCCGCTCTGGCGGAGCCGAAGAAGGGCGGGAAATTCAGAGTCGGCCTCGGTCACGGGTCCACCACCGACTCCCTGGACCCGGGCACTTACGAAAACGATTTTATGATCGGGTCCTCATTTGCCCGATTTAATTTTCTTACGACGATTACGACTAAGGGAGAAATAGTGGGTGAATTGGCGGAAAGCTGGGATGTCACGCCGGATGCTAAGACGTGGACCTTTAAGATGCGTTCGGGGGTCGAGTTCCACAACGGCAAGACCATGGATGCCAACGACGTAGTAACGTCCATCAATCACCATCGCGGTGAGGAATCCCAATCGGCGGCAAAACCCAATGTCGAACCGATCGAAGACATTAAAGTTGACGGCGATACGGTCGTCTTCACCTTAAACAGCGGCAACGCTGACTTTCCATACTTGGTAAGTGATTACCATCTGCCCATCATGCCGGCCAAAGACGGCAAGCCCGACTGGCAGTCTGCGGTGGGAACCGGTCCCTATATGCAGACCAACTTTGAACCGGGTATCGGGTTGGAGCTGAAGAGAAACCCGAACTACTTTAAGCCCGACAGCGCCTGGTTCGACGAGGCCCACATTATCACCATTGCTGATGTCGCGGCGCGGACCAATGCGTTGATGACAGGTGAGATCGACTTTATGGATCGGTGCGATGTGAAGACTGTGCATCTGCTCGAGCGAAATAAGAACGTCAGGGTCGAAGAGGTCAGCGGCACCGGGCATTATTCCATTCCCATGCGCACTCATTTGGCGCCCTTTGACGACAACAATGTACGGTTGGCACTGAAATATGCCATAGATCGGGAAAAAATCCTGGAAACGGTGTTGTTCGGCCACGGCTATATCGGTAACGACCATCCGATCGGCAAGGGACAGCGCTATTTTGCTTCGGAGCTTGAGCAGAAGAGCTATGACCCCGACAAGGCTAAGCACTTTCTAAAGCAGTCGGGTCTGTCGAGCCTCAAAGTCGACCTAAGCGCAGCCGATGCGGCCTTTGGCGGTGCGGTGGACGCCGCCGTGTTGTATAAAGAGCATGCCGCCGCCGCGGGTATTGAGATTAATGTAGTACGTGAGCCGAATGACGGCTACTGGTCCAACGTCTGGAATACGGACAATCGCAAGTGGTGCATGTGCTACTGGGGTGGCCGGCCCACCGAGGACTGGATGTTTTCCACGGCCTATGCTTCAGGCGTGGCCTGGAACGACTCGAAGTGGGAGCATGAAAAGTTTAACCAGCTACTGGTTGCAGCTCGGTCTGAATTGGACGAGGCTAAACGCCGAGACATGTACGTGGAAATGCAGCGCCTCGTCAGCGACGAGGGGGGTGTTGTCATTCCCGTCTTCAATAACTATGTCCACGCGGTGGCGAGCAAGGTCGCCCACGGCCCCGATTTAGCAACGAACTGGGCCAACGACGGTCACAAGTACTTAGAGCGTTGGTGGTTTGCCTCGTAATACAACTTGTCTAAATGGGCGATTGAGGATTTATATCTTCAATCGCCCACGGGCTACGTAAGTAGCGGGCTAATCAGTCTAGTCGTTAGTAACAAGCTCTCGCTACTGTTACTAACGGTCCTGGCAGCATGCGAGAGTGCGCTCTCGCGAATATGACGAGTTGAAGGATCTTGGGTTTCGGCAGGGAGGAGCATCAGTGCTAGACTGAGGGATAAGATCGACTGAGCCCCCGAGCGACCAAAACCCATGGCTAGATCCCGTTTTGGTTTTTTGATTTTGTTGCTGTGCCTTGTTTTTCAACCGGGCCGGGCAGAAGACGGCCCCGGGCTACCCACCGGGATCTGTTCCGGGGCATATTATCAATGTGACCAAGAAGCCAGGCGTGTGTGGTCATTGTTTAGTAATGCCGAGGGAGTCAATCACACCGGGGAAAATTTTCTTGCCGTGGGACAGTGCTCCGTCAACGGTTCAACCTCAGGTGACGTCTACGTCTTGCTTGGGCTATCAAGAAGATCGGAGAGTGTGTACTTCGACGCGATTATCAGTTTCTACAATGACCTATCCCGCTATAGAAACCTCCCCGCCTCCGCAGTTCCGCTAGTTTTCCCCGGGATCTACCGAAAGCAAAACCTGATTACCCAGTCGGTGTCATACGATTACATTGCATACACCGAAAACACCTCGACCCGATACTGGATACGCTATCATCCCCCTACAAAATCGGTTGTCATGGTCAGCTATTTTGGTTTCAAGTATACGTTTTTATGTGAATTTCCTGTAAGTGAAACGCTGGCCGCAAGCGAGCTTCCAACCCTTTCCCTCAATTGAAAGCCGGACGCGTCCTCTGTTTCGCTGACACGATCGCTACTAGCTGTGCCGGACTTATCTCTTTATTACATGCTGTTATTACATCTTGGTCGTCATTCCGCATTGGTCAGCTACCTTTGGGGTGATAAAGTGAGAGGTGCGAACTGGCATTCGGTCATCGTAGAATAGGGCATAAAGAGCACGGCTGCTCCCTTAAATTAGAAAAACCACGTTGATTCTGGAGGAGAGACCATGAAAGACGTATTCGGAATCGTGGCCAAACGGCTCGGCCTCGGGCTGGTGACGTTGCTGATAGTCTCCATCATCATCTTCGGTGCGGTGGAAATGCTGCCGGGGGATCTTGCACAGGCGGTACTGGGACAATCCGCAACCCCGGAAACCGTGGAAGCCATGCGTAAGGAACTCGGGCTGGATCGTCCTGCCCCGGTCCGCTACCTGGACTGGCTTAAGGGCGCAGTTACCGGGGACTTTGGGACGTCGCTGGCGAACAAGCGACCCGTTGCCGAACAGATCGGCCCTCGCTTTGCCAACACGTTGTTTCTAGCCGCGTACGCGGCCGTGATAGCAGTACCTCTGTCCATCGGGCTGGGCATAATGGCGGCTTTATACCGTAATTCTGTGTTCGACCGGGTAGCGAATGTGGCAACACTGACATCGATATCATCGCCCGAGTTTTTTGTCGGTTATATATTGGTTCTCTTTCTTGCCGTCCTGAATCCGTTGTTCCCGTCGATTTCAAGCCTGAGTGAAGACATGACCCTGGCCCAGAAGTTGGAACGCACCTTTTTACCGGCGCTTACTTTGGTCCTGGTCGTTACAGCGCACATGATGCGGATGACCCGGGCGGCCATTATCAACCTGCTCGCTTCGCCCTATATCGAGATGGCCCGTTTGAAAGGCGTGCCCAATTGGAGGGTCATTACCCACCACGCTTTGCCGAATGCGTGGGCGCCGGTCATTAATGTGGTGGCATTAAACCTGGCTTATTTGATCACCGGGGTCGTTCTGGTTGAAGTGGTCTTCGTGTATCCGGGTATTGGTCAACTACTGGTGGATAGCGTCACCGCACGGGATTTTCCGGTTGTCCAGGCCAGCTGTCTGATTTTCGCGTCAACGTTCATTATTTTGAACCTGCTGGCCGATGTCGGGGCCATCTTGACTAATCCGCGTTTACGGCACCCGAAGTGAGGTCAACACCATGAATTACTTTATTATCGGTTACTACGCGATGTTGATCGGTGCCTCGTGTGTCGCGGCCTACTTTAAAAATCGCCAGGCGTTTTTATTGATTTTTACGCTCACGCTGGTCTCGTTCGTCATGGGTCTCATCGGCGGTGAGAGTGTTCTGTGGAGCGTAACCGTAGCCGCCGGTCTCATCGCCGCCAGCGCGGGTATTGCCTACAGCTTCAGGGAGTTCCTGATTATCATCTTGCCGAAACAGGGGGCCAAAACCATGCGGACGGCACCCCTCACGGCCAGTTTTGGTTTGTTTGTGGTGATTATCTATGTTATCGCGGCGGTTTTTGCTCCGGTCATTGCACCGTTCGGTCAGGCTGAAGTGGTGGGCACTTCCTTTGCCCCGCCCGACGATAAAATGCTGCTGGGTGCCGACCAGCTGGGCCGGGACATGTTCAGTCGCATCATATACGGCGCCCGAAATACGATGGGCTTGTCGCTTATGACGACAGCCATTGCGTACTTGATGGGGTGTGTACTCGGTATGCTGGCAGCAGTGAGGGGAGGCTGGCTCGACCAGTTTCTGGGCAGACTGGTCGATGTGATTATGTCCATCCCATCACTGATTTTCGCGCTGTTGCTATTGAGCATCTTTGGCACGCAGTTATACATCCTTGTCTTAGTAATCGCATTCATTTACACCCCCTATGTGTTTAGATTGTCCCGCGCGGTCGCGGGCAATATCGTGGTCATGGACTATATAGAGGCCGCCCGGCTGCGCGGTGAGGGAACTTGGCATCTGATAACAAGGGAAGTTTTGCCAAATGCCATGGCACCATTGGTCGCGGAGTTTGGGTTGCGATTCTGTTTTGTCTTTTTACTCGTGGCGGGACTGTCCTTCCTGGGGTTGGGTATACAACCCCCAACCGCCGACTGGGGCTCAATGGTGCGTGAGAACGCCACGTTGATCTCCTTCGGGGAAATCACACCGCTAATTCCGGCCGCCGCGATCGCATTATTGACCGTGTCCATCAATTTTATAGTGGATTGGATGCTGTATCTTTCTGCCGGCCTAAAAGATTAATGAAAGAGAGCTAGTATTATGGCTAGAGAAAAGAGTGTATTGCTTGAAATTAAGGATTTGCACATCGAGGGGCGCGTCGATGAGAAATGGATTGAAATCGTCCACGGTGTAGACCTTACCTTGCATCGTGGCGAAGTGTTGGGGTTGATCGGTGAATCGGGGGCCGGCAAATCCACCATCGGACTGGCCGCCATGGGATTTGCCCGTGACGGATGCCGAATTTCCGGCGGCAGTATCGAGTTCGACGGCATGGAACTGACTTCGACACCGGAGTCTGATTTGCGCGTGCTGAGGGGCTCACGAATCGCCTACGTGGCCCAGTCCGCCGCCGCCTCTTTCAATCCGTCACATAAGATCATAGACCAGTATACCGAAGCGCCGGTCCAATACCGCATTCGAAAACGCATGGAAAGCCAGGAAGATGCCATTGAACTATACAGGAGATTGAGACTTCCCAACCCGGATGAAATCGGGTTCCGCTATCCACACCAAGTATCCGGGGGCCAGCTGCAGCGCGCCATGACGGCGATGGCCATGAGTTGCCGGCCGGACTTGATTATCTTTGATGAACCCACAACCGCTTTGGACGTCACCACGCAGATCGAGGTCCTGGCGGCGATACGCGACATCGTCGATCAATTCAACACTGCCGCAATTTATATTACTCATGATCTGGCGGTGGTGGCACAGATGGCAGATACTATCAAGGTCTTACTGAAGGGCGACGAAGTCGAACAAGCCGATACACGGACCATGTTGGACTCGCCACAAGAAGAGTACACCAAGTCGCTGTGGGCGGTGCGCAGTTTTCGGAGTGCACAAAAAACCCCTGCCGATCCCAGCGAAACTCCCGTAGTATCCATGAAAAATGTGGATGCAGCCTACGGGGACATTAAGGTCTTAGAGGACATTTCGTTTGATATACACAGCGGGCGGACGGTCGCTGTTGTGGGCGAATCCGGTTCGGGCAAGTCCACCGCGGCGCGCTGTATCACTGGGCTACTCCCACCTACGTCCGGCACCATTGAGTTCAAGGGCGAGGTCCTGCCCGCGAGCTATAAGGACAGAACAAAAGACCAGTTACGTCAGGCCCAGATGATCTATCAAATGGCCGATACTGCATTGAATCCGAAGAAACGCATCAGCGAAATCATCGGCAGGCCGGCGGCTTTCTACGGAAACCTCAAGGGCGCCGATCTGAAGAAACGAGTTGACGAACTTCTCGACCTGATTGAACTAGAACCACGCCAGTTCTACGAACGCTTCCCGGCCGAACTCTCGGGCGGTCAGAAGCAACGTATCGGGATAGCCAGGGCCCTGGCCGCGGATCCGACCTTCATCATCTGCGACGAGGTGACGAGCGCGCTCGATCAACTCGTCGCCGAAGGAATCCTGCGCCTGCTGGATAACCTGCAACAGGAACTTAATCTGGCCTATATGTTCATCACCCATGACCTTGCGACGGTGAGGGCGATTGCCGACGAAGTCGTGGTCATGAAAGACGGCAGAATCATTGAAAAAGGGCCCAAAGACGAAATGTTCACACCACCGCACGATCCATATACCGACCTGTTGCTGTCGTCGGTACCGGAAATGGATCCGGACTGGTTGACCACGTTGCTCGAGGAGCGCGGTGTGGACAATGTGGGCGAAGCGGCCAGAGACCACCAGAGCTAAGATACGGAGTGGAAGATCCATCGCCCGATTTCTCGCATGATTAGGGGTAATCCTTTTGTGCTCTCGCCAAGGCGGTAGGAAGCGCCCACTTGCGCCGATAGCAATATCTGGCATTACCGGATCCTGGCGCCAGTCAACCAAGTTTGGAGTCTTTACAAAATGAGTGAGCAGGCTGACGCAGTTATCATCGGTGCGGGTGTCATAGGTGCGGCCATTGCGTTCGAAATGAACAAAGCGGGTTACCGCACCCTATCCATTGACAAGAATCCGGCGGCTGGATACGGGCCAACCAGCGGTTCGTGTGCCATTATTCGTGTGCACTACTCCACGTTAGAAGGCACAGCATTCGCGTACGAAGGGTATTTCTACTGGCGGGATTGGGCGGAATATCTAGAAGTTACAGATGAGCGTGGCCTGGCGGAATTCCGTGAAGTGGGGTGCCTTGTGATGCGCACCAAACAGAACGGGTTTCTAAATAAACATATTGCACTGTGTAAGGAACTCGGTGTTCCGTTTGAAATTTGGGACGAAGCTGAGATTACAAAGCGCCTTCCGATCTATGATTTAACCAGTTATTGGCCCGCTAAGCAGATGAACGATGAGGGTTTTGGAGAACCGGGCGCCGGGCGTGTCGAAAGTGGGGTATTTTTCCCCACGGCCGGTTATGTCACCGACCCACAACTGTCCACTCACAATCTGCAGCGAGCAGCTGAAGCTAAAGACGGCCGTTTCATTTTTAACAGGAGAGTGGTCGAAATAATGCAAGAAAATGGTCGGGTAAGCGGCGTTAGATTGGATGACAACAGTCGGGTTCACGCTCCGATCGTAGTGAATGTGGCTGGCCCGGCATCTGCAAAGATCAATGAAATGGCTGGTGCTCTGGGCGACATGACGATAACCACACGCCCGTTGCGCCAAGAGGTAGTACATGTCCCTTCACCTCAGGACTTTGACTTTTTCAACCAGGCTCCGGTGATTTCGGACAGCGACATCGCATGTTATTGCCGGCCCGAGCAGGGCAACCACATTTTAATCGGCAGCGAAGACCCTGAATGTGACCAAAAGGAATGGGTTGACGATGAGGAATACAACCGGGAATTCACCGACCAGTGGACGCTTCAGGCATATCGTTATGCACAACGTGTGCCGGGCCTCGAGATCCCCAGCCGCTTAAAGGGTGTTGTTGACCTTTACGATGTGACGGAAGATTGGATACCGATTTATGACAAATCGATGATCCCTGGCTTCTACATGGCCATAGGATCTAGTGGTAACCAGTATAAGAATGCACCGATCGCAGGCAAAATGATGGCGGCGTTGATCGACTATTGTGAAAAGGGAAACGATCATGATGAGGTGCCACTTCGCTTTGAGCTGCCCTATACCAAACGATCGATGGACGTTGGCTTCTACTCGCGCAAGCGCAGCATCAATCAAGAAAGTAGTTTCTCGGTGCTGGGTTAGAACATGAGGGGAATCATTGCTCCAACGCTTATAAAGTTAAGCAATATGAGCAAATTTTGATCCAGAGCATGGCCAAGGCCTGGATATTCTGATCTACTTGGTCTAAATCGCATAGGTACAGGCAATGCAGCAAAAAGCAGGGCTATATGAGAAGAGTCTGGTAAATCTGATGACGTTAAATGAAGAGGCCGTTACTGAGGCCAATCTGACACCGCCGTCCACACAGTCGGATGTACGGGAAGAGCCGGAGCTAGTTGCCGATCTCTCGGATGCGGAATTCTATCTGAACCGCGAGCTGACCTGGCTCGAGTTTAACCGGCGGGTTTTACACGAAGCGCAGGACGAACAAACCCCGTTGCTCGAGCGGATCAAGTTCGTTGCCATTGTCAGCTCCAATCTGGACGAGTTTTTTATGAAAAGGATTGGTGGCTTGAAACAGCAAGTTGGCGCCGGGATGCAGGAATTGACGGTTGATGGGCGCTCCCCCAAGGAGCAGATCAAAGAATGCAGGGAAGTGGTAAGGGATATCGAAGCGCAGAAAGACGCGCTGCTGCCTAAGTTGCTGCAAAAACTACGCGAACAGGACATACGGATCCTCAAATATTCAGAGCTCAGCGACAGTGCAAAGCAGAAGTTGCGAGATTACTATTTTGAAAACATTTTTCCGCTAGTAACTCCGCAGTCGGTGGATCCTGCCCACCCATTTCCTTTCATTTCCAATCTTTCCCTGAACCTGTTGGTGACTTTGCGTTACCCCGACGATGAGCAGATCCATCTGGCCAGGGTCAAGGTGCCGGTTGGGCATGTGCCTCGATTTTTAAGGCCTGGTGAAGAGGAGCATTACGTTCCGGTAGACGAGGTAATGCGCAACAATCTGGACTTGTTGTTTCCAGATATGGAGATCCTGGGGTGTGAGCGATTTCACGTCACCCGCAACGCCAGCACAGAGCGCGATGAGGGCAAAGCCAACGACTTGCTGGAAATGATTGAATCTGAACTGAGAGACCGTAAATTTGCCCCTATAGTGAGGGTGGTGGTCGAGAAGGGAATGAATTCATATCGCCGTGGATTGTTGGCTGCAGAGCTCAAGCTAGATCAGGACTTAGATGTCTATGAAACCGACGCCATGATGGCGATGCGGGATCTTTTTCAGATCGCTACAATCGCGCGCCCTGATTTACATGATCCCCCTCATCACCCCGCGGATAACCAGATTCTCGTTCAGGAACCGCGAAGTATCTTCTACTCTATTCGAGAGGCCGGCTCGATACTGTTACAACATCCTTACGAATCGTTCTCGAGTAGCGTGGAAAGATTGATCGAGGAGGCAAGTCAGGATCCCAAGGTGTATGCGATCAAGATGACCTTATACAGAACGTCAACCGAGAGCAGAATAATCGATCTGTTAATAGACGCTGCACAAAACGGCAAGCAGGTTGCGGTCGTGGTCGAACTCAAAGCGCGCTTTGATGAGGCGGCCAATATCCGTTTGGCAAGTCGAATGGAAGAGACGGGTATCCACGTTACGTATGGTGTGGTTGGGCTCAAAACCCATTGTAAGGTGATACTGGTAGTACGGCGCGACTACGACGGTTTGCGCCGATATGTCCATATTGGCACCGGCAACTATCACTCCGAAACAGCCAGGTTGTATAGCGATTTGGGCCTTTTGACCTGTGACGAGGATACCGGTCGGGATGTAACGGAATTATTTAATTACCTGACCACGGGGTACAACCCAAAACGGGCGTATAAACGCATTTTACCCGCCCCCAAACACCTCAAAGATGGATTGCTGGCTAAGATTCAGCGTGAGATTGACGTTCACAATGAAGGACACTCCGGTTTGATCCGGTTCAAGACAAACGCATTGGAAGACGTCGATATAGCGCGGGCCCTATATCGGGCATCCCAAGCCGGCGTCAAAATTGAGTTGATTGTTCGTGACACCTGCCGGTTACGGCCTGGAATACCTGGTTTATCCGACAATATAACTGTTATCGGGATTGTCGGACGGTTTCTTGAGCACTCCAGGATCTACTATTTCCAGAACGGTGGCGACGAGGAGTACTACATTGGATCAGCGGATTTGATGAAACGGAATCTGGAGAGCCGGGTCGAAGTGATGGTTCAAGTCAGTGCGCCTGAGCTGCGTAAAGAGCTTCAGGCGTTTCTGGAAGCTCAACTAACGGATCAGCGCAGCGCGTGGGATATGCAGTCGAATGGCAGGTACATTCAGCGTCAACCGAGCGAACCAAGCACTTTGGGGAGTCAGGATATCCTGATCAATAAGGCGAAAGAACGTCTTATAGTGGCGCAAGAACACGACTCTCTAAGGACCCTGGCGTCGATCGGCCAGAGCAATCCGAATCCGAGGCACTAGTCGCTGGAATGGGGGCGAGGACGTCACTCGCCAAAGGTGGATTTGAGGATTTGAGTTTTAGGTAAAGGGTTTACTGACCCCGGTCATTTAACCACGAGACAGGGGCACTTTGAGTGTTGTACCAATTTATGGGACACACTGCCCAACAGCAGGCTCTTAAGGTCCCCAACTCCACGGCTGCCGATAACGATCAAGCTGGCATTCTCATCTTCGGCGCACTGCAGAATTGCCTCGGCCGGATCACCATCGAGAATGCGTTGCTGAATATCCTCAATACCGTGTGCGGAGTCTGCCGCGTTTTTCAGAAGGAATTGCCCGAACCGCTCCAATGTTTCATCTGGCACGACCTCAACCGGGGCAGCCACTCCGGCGGCAGTTGCGACCGGCATGATTTCCACATCGGCGATATCGCTTTTCACCTCTTCCAGAAAGCCTTTGCTCTCTGCGAGTTCGCGCATGGCCGGGACCGAGGTCCCACGTAACAGCACATGGACCAGAATGAGCCTAGCGTCATGCTTTCTAGCCAGTTCGGAGGCATATTGGAGGGCATGCTCTGATGGCTCTGTTCCATCAACTGGCGAGATGATCGTGTTAAACATAAAGTCCTCCTTCTATAGGAGTTCTATTACCCCTTAATTTTATCAAATTGGGTTGAACGCTCTTAAACAAAATCTCTGCAGGCCACTTCGGCACATGGTGCAACATTCCAGGCCGATCTTGTCCGGAAACTGGCCCAAAAGTAGGGTATAAATCGTTATCGACATAAATAGATTAGTTTATTTGTATTTATTATACTACTGACTAATTCTCGCATTAGATACACCTGTAAAACGACGTTACTGCAACAATTCTAGGACTAGCTGGACCAAAACCAATCATAAATCAAGTTATAGTCAGTATTATCCTATTATAATTATGAATATATGATAAGTGCTTATGAGTAGTCTTCGCGACAAAAATCTACTCCTTCTCGGTATTCTGAGTATGCAGAGCGTCCACGGCTACCAACTGAACGAGCTTTTAAAAGCCCCGACGAATGGAATACAGATTGGTAGAGCGAATGCGTATAGACTACTGGCGAAACTGGAGCAAAAGGGCTGGGTCACCCACAAAGAGGAACGTGAGGGGAGTCGCCCGCCTCGCCAGGTATACTCGATCACACCGGAAGGTGAAGCAGAATTTGATAGTCTTCTTCGCAAGCGCCTGTCTGATCATGAACCGGGAGAGCATCCAGACGGGGTTTCACTGAACTTCATCGGTGCTTTGAAACCCAAAAAAGCCAGCGCACTACTCAAGCGGCGCCTCGAACTCTTAGAGAAGCGTTTTGCTGCGCTCGATGAATTCCCCGACGATGTTCGTGCGGCACACCCCGGGCTGGACTACCTCATACGTCAGTCAGAACTGGAAAGAGACTTCATATCAGGGCTGATCAAGAGGCTTAAGAAAAAGAATCCAAACAGAGTATAAGTTTAGTATCTAATAATATTAGAATGGATTGATTTATTTGCCAGTCAAGATCACCGTGTCCCCTGTTTCTCCTGCCGTAAGCCGGTCTAGATGAAACTGCGCCAGTGAGTCGTTCGGATAAATCTCCAGTAACTCCCTGAACTTCTCTTCAGCCACGGGGTCCTTATTAGCCATTGAATCATAAGCTTCCAAATACGCTTGCACGTTTGGTGAGTGGTATTCTGCTTCCGACAACGGTTCAAATGTTTTGAGTCCCGAGGACCGGCCCTTTAACACCAATTTTCCAATAGGGCGCCCGAAAAAATTATCAACTAGATCGGCGGTGTATTCGCTCACTGCGATGTGAGTACCAAAGTATTTGTTGGCCCCCTCCAAACGGGCTGCCGTGTTGACGGCGTCGCCGTGAGCGGTGTAGTCAAACATGAGCTCACTACCGAAGTTGCCAACCGTTGCTATCCCGGTATTCACTCCAATCCTGGTGATCCCGACCTCAGTACCCCTTTCTTTCATCTTGGCCCGAAATGACTCCGAATAACGATCCATATCGAAAGCACACAGAACGGCTCTTAGCGCGTGGTCAGGCTGGTCCAATGGGGCGCCAAACATAGCGTGTACAGCGTCTCCTACGACTTTGTCGATAGTCCCCTCACGCTGCCAGACGATACGAGTCATCCCATCCAGGTATTCATTCAGCACTGGAATGATTTGGTCTGGCCTGGATGCCTCTACCAATCCGGTGAAGCCTGCCAAGTCTGTGAAAACAAAAGACATTTCCCGGCGTTCTCCGCCGACACCGAGTAACTCTGGGTTCTCGGTAAGTTGTTTGGCTAAGTTCGGCGAGAAATACCGCCTCAGATGGGCCAGTGATTCGCGTACTTTCATCCGGTCTAATAATTTAGGTGCGATATCGTTGAAAACGGAACTCAACTGTCCAATCTCATCTTTTGAGCGTACCGGTACCCTTATTTGAAAGTCTCCTTGGGCCAATTTTTGTGCCGCCCGAGCGAGATCGGTCACGGGCTCGGTTATAGAGCGAGAGCTGCCCCAGGCGGCTGCGATGACTAATCCCGTCAAGACAATAACGAAGACACCGACCACTGAAATCAAGCCAAGCGTCTGACTTATTACATAATCTTTGGCTTTCTGTACTTGCTCTACTACGTCTGCAAATGGAAAGACAATAACCAAGGCGACGGCTCGTTTTTCAAAATCGTTTTGGAAGATCCCATATGCCCATACCGTTTCCTCTCCCTCATAGGGGAAGCGCTTCACCCCTGACGTGCCGGCAGCGATATCATTGACCAGGGACTCAAACACCGGGTGGTCTATAGCGAGGAGTCGACTCTCCGGTACTTGACGCCAATCCGTGGGCTCCACATCGAGGCTTGCCAAAAGTTGGAGAGAACTTTGTTCCAGGCTTGGTTCCGCCCTGGCGATAAAGACACTTGAGTTTTCTGATGCCTTTACCCTCAGGCGGACTTGGTTCAGCAGGGCCTGAACCGGTACATCAATTGCAGTTACACCGGCCAAACGACCATCCGGGTAGAAAACTGGCCTGGAGGCGGTAGCAATGGCTTGCTTGGTAGTGGCATCGATTACCAGACTGTTCCACACCGTATCTCCCACAGCCACTGCTTTTTTATACCAGCTCCGGTTTCTTCCGTCGTAGTCCTCGGGGTAACCACCGTGCCCCGGAAATGACGAGTGCACGCCATTCTCTAGACTGGTATAGATCCAATAGAACAAATCCGGATGTCTGTCGTATCCGGACTTGTAGGTGGGAGTGAGCGCCGACATTCGGAGGATGCTGTCACCCACTTCGTCCGGTTCGACATCCGGCGCCAGCTTAATGACCTGCGCCTCGGTGCTGATCTCCAACGGTTTGAGCCGTCCCGTTTGTGTTTTCTCAAAATGGCGAGTGGAGGCTTGAATACGGACCGCAGAAACACGGCCCGCGTCGAAATCCTCCGCTAAGTACGAGGATCCGCTGAATATATCTTTCTTGCGCAGAGCGTCCTCCACTGAATCGGCCAGAACTTGCAACCAAGCCTCTACCAATTCTTGCTTCTGCGCGAGCATTCGAACGTTGTATTGAACCATCAGTTGCAGCTGACTCTTCATTCTCTGCTGGAGCCCGTCTCCGATTTGCTCGGCAAGTGTATTGCCCATGTTGCGTACAGTGGCAAATCCGTAAAAGGTGACAAACAGCAGCGGGGTGACAGCGATCACCAAAAGCAAAATCAGCAGTTTGCCTCTAATCTGCATTTCTGATGTTGCTTGAATAAGCTGGTCGCATTGAATTCAATAACCTGTTTGAGAGACCAGTGGAAAGCGCATGACACCTTTACTCCTGAGGGGCTCTCTCCTGCCCGCGTTCGGCGTCCGAGCTAGAGCCAGAAATCTTAGGCTGCGGGCGGGGTGTGCGCAACGCCGGCCGCATTGCCGGAAAACGAGTGGAACTTAATGGTCACGGTCTGCAGGGTTGCCAGTATGGCAAGCCCTGCCGCTAATACATAGGCGTAAGACAGGTTCAGCTCACCAACAAAACCGGCCAGCATAGCCCCTAGCGCACCCACTCCATCCAGCACAGCGAACACAACCCCTAGCGTTGTGGATTCGGATTCTGCGGAAAACTCCACAGCAGCGGCCAGTACCACCGGTCGTACTGCTGTCAACAGGGTCGCCGCAACCAGTAACATGACGACGAAACTGATCAGTCCGGCGGACATTGCGGCTAACACTGAAAAAGCACCGGATAGGGTCATGATCACCAAAATGACGGATTTGCGACCGATACGATCCGACAGACGCCCGGTAAACGGTTGGAACAACGTCCCGACTAATAGCATCGCGGCAAACACCACGCCAGACTGGAAAGGACTTAGTCCATGTCCAGCCTGAAGATACAGGGGGGTCATGCTGAGAATGGCGAAAAACGACATGTTATAGAGAATCATCATCGCTATCAGGCTAAATCCCTGGCGAGTACCCCAACGCTTCAGCAGGTTTATGAGGTCCAGCTTTGAGATCTTCCGTTGAGAAGTGATAACGATACGCTTGGCTATTGGGATGAAGGCCAAACCCATGACCACGGCTGGAATCACCAAAATTTGCATGCTGGTGCGCCAGTCAAAGTAGCCCAATAGCAGCCCTGCGGTGAGCGGGCCCAATACTTCCGCACCGATGCTGCCCCCCATAGCGTGTATACCGAGCACCTGAGCCTTTTTTTGCGGCATCTGTTTTACCAATACACCGGTAGCAACTGGGTGCCAGAAGGCGTCACCCATCACGCCGAACGCAAACAACAGTGTGACCGCCCAAAATCCATCGGCCAACGTGGCGCAAAAATACCCTACTGCCACCCACCAGAAAGTAATCAGGAGCAGGGTCCCCTGCTTGGCGAACCGGTCTGCGGCAATCCCAGCCGGGATGTAGGTCAATCCTGCGCCAATACCGTTCACCGCCAGAAGCAAACCCACTTCTGCAGGTCCCAGCCCCATACTGGCTGCCACAGCGGGGGCGATTAACCAGATGGTTCCCCCAACCCAATCATTGGCGAGGTGCCCCAGTGCCAGGCTGGTGAGCAAGAAATCTCTATGCTTCTTTCTTTGTATATTGGCCACCCTGTTTCGCCACCCTTAAAAAGCCATAGTACTTGCAAACAAACTCCAGGAGTCGGTCATAACCTGTCCGAATCAAAAATCAATGAGGATCTGTATTGAACAACAGACTAATGGAATCGGTTGTCCTGGGGGTCTGTATATTGCTGGGACTTACGACGCTAGGATACTTTATTGCTTCCAGCCCGGCCAAATTAAAACAGCATGAAAGAAGCGTCAGCGTCAAAGGTCTGTCGGAACGCGAGGTATTGGCAAACGTCGTTATATGGCCGATAAAGTTTTCAGCTGCGAACAACGACATTGGAGAGCTTTATCAGACTCTTCAAAAGAACGCAGACCAGATACTGTCCTTTCTGAAATCCCAGGGATTTGCTGAATCAACATTCACGGTGTCACCCCCGGTAGTAACGGACAAATTAGCCCAAAACTACAGCAACCAAGCTGTTGAGATAAGATATGTAGCGCGGCAGTCGATCACTGTTTACTACAGCGACATAGAACTGGTCCGACTAGCTAAAAGTAAGCTGGTGGAACTAGGTAAGAGCGGGATCGTATTCATCGGAGACGATCATGAGGCGGCTACCGAGTATATCTTTACGGGGCTCAATGAATTGAAGCCCGCCATGGTCGAGGAAGCCACCCGAAATGCCCGCGAGGTCGCCCTGAAGTTCGCTAAAGACTCAGACAGCAAGTTAGGTAAGATAAAGACTGCCCGACAAGGGCAATTCAGTATCACCAATCGAGATAAGAACAACCCTCATTTCAAGAAAGTCAGAGTAGTGTCGACTATCGAATACTATTTGTCTGACTAGTAAAAAGAACACCAGATATTAAAAAGCTGTACGTCATGAAAAGTGAACTTTGTGGCCTTTTCAGCTGCTGCCTGTGAGTAGACCTGGTGATTTCTCTCGAAAATCACCAAATCACAACTTCATCCCATTACCTTCATGTCCTGCGTAGGGTATGTTGGCACAATGCTGCCGCGTTTAAGCGGCACCGTGGCACGTTATGGTTTTTAGTGATCTAATGCGACAGCATGAATTTGAATGAAACAACAGCCAAATAGATCGTTGTGGCAACCTATGATTGCGATGTGCTGGTCATTGGCGGGGGCATACATGGTGTAGGTGTTGCCCAAGCGGCCGCAGCCGCGGGTTACGAAGTCGTCGTGCTGGAACAAAACGATCTGGCCAGTGGAACATCCAGCCGTTCAAGTAAATTAATTCACGGTGGGCTGCGTTATCTCGAAGGCGCTCAGTTCTCATTAGTTAGAGAATCACTGCACGAACGTGAGCTCCTGCTAAGGCTTGCCCCCACTCTGGTCAAGCGTCAAAAATTCTTTATCCCAATCTATCCAGAGACCTCGCGACGGCCCTGGCTGATGCGCCTCGGTTTGGGCGTCTATGCCCTGTTCTCCGGGATGGGGCCGTATGCGAGGTTTCGATCGATACCAAAGGCCGAATGGGAGGCGCTGGATGGCCTCAAGACAGACCGGTTGCAGCATGTATTTCAATATTGGGACGCCCAGACCGACGACGTGCTACTTACTCAAGCGGTCATGAACTCGGCTCAACAGCTGGGTGCGCGACTACTTTGTCCAGCACGTTTTGTCACAGCAGAGATATCTCCAGACAGTTGCCTGGTTTCATACACCGTGAATGGGCAGACTAAACAGTGCAAATGCTTGACAGTGGTCAACGCTGCTGGGCCATGGGCACGACATGTAGCAACACAGTTTATACCGCGCATCCCGGATGTAGCAGTGGACAACGTACAAGGCACCCATCTGGAATTACCGGGCAAGGTGGAACGGGGGTGTTACTACATGGAAGTACCGCAGGATAAACGCGCAGTGTTCGTGATGCCGTGGAAAAACGGTACTACGTTAGTGGGTACTACGGAACATCACTACATCGGTGAGCCCGATGCCGTGGTGCCTCTGCCTGAAGAGAGGGAGTATCTGATCGATGTGTACCAGCATTATTTCCCCAACCGGTCGAAAGAAATCATAAACGAGTGGGCGGGGCTACGGGTTTTGCCGGCAGCCGGGGGTACGGCGTTTGGGCGCTCTAGGGAGACCCAACTTCCGGTAGATAACGAAAGCAATCCCAGGGTGCTTTCCATCCTCGGTGGAAAATTGACCGGGTACCGCGCTACAGCAGAACAAGTGATGCATACGCTATATCGAACGTTACCTAAAAAGGAGCCTATAGCGCAGACAAGTAAGATCCCATTACATTCACCAGAATTGAAGTAGACCGTGGGACAGTAGTATTGATAACCCGGGCAACGGAACGGCTGGTGTTCATATATCCTAGATTTCTGCATCCAGGGGTTTCCCGCGATTGGGTATACTGCTCTGGACGACTTGGAGGGTTACCGGATTAAAAAGTATTACGACTTCATTGTTATAGGTTCCGGATCTGCCGGCGGGGTGCTGGCGTCACGCCTTACAGAGGATTCGGATACTACCGTGTTGGTATTGGAAGCAGGCGGCGAGGATCGCAGCATCATGATCCACATGCCGGCCGCGTTTTCTTATCCACTCGCTAACGACCGCTTTAACTGGGCGTATCACACCGAGCCCGAGCCCTATATGGACAACCGGCAAGTCTATTGCCCCCGGGGGCGGGTCATTGGCGGGTCATCCTCAATCAACGGCATGGTTTATATTCGCGGTAATGCAAAAGACTACGACGGTTGGCAACAATCCGGTGCCGAAGGCTGGGCTTATCGCAATGTATTGCCCTATTTCAAAAAAGCTGAAACCAGGCTAAAAGGCGGTGATGACTACCGTGGTGATTCGGGTCCATTAAAAGTAACCACCGGTGCCTGTGAGATACCGTTGTTCAACGCATTCATCGAAGCCGGCAAGCAAGCAGGCTACCCCTTCACCGCTGACATGAACGGGTACCAACAGGAAGGACTGGGGCCAATGGATATGACCACATACAGAGGTGAACGGTGGAGCGTCGCCAAGGCATATCTGCGGCCTGCGCTGTCCAGGTCGAATCTAGAGTTATCGCTGAAAACTCTGGTCACCCGTATCCGGATAGAGAACAACAAGGCCGTAGGCGTAGAGTGTGTGCGGAACGGAAACGTTGAGAATATTGATGCGGGAGAAGTGATCGTGTCGGGTGGAGCGATCAATTCGCCACAGGTATTGAACTTGTCCGGTGTAGGGGACGGCAACAAGCTCAAGGACTTCGGCATCGACGTTAAAGCCGACTTACCTGGAGTGGGGCAAAACCTCCAGGACCATTTGGAAGTGTATATTCAACACAGTTGTACCCAAGCGATTTCAATTTATCCTGCCACAAAACCATTGACTAAACTCAAGATCGGGCTGCAGTGGCTTTTAACCAGGCAGGGCTGGGGCGCCTCCAATCAGTTTGAGAGCGGTGGCTTTATTCGGAGCCGGGCAGGTGTCGAGTACCCTGATTTGCAGTATCATTTTTTGCCGATAGCTGTAAATTACGATGGTAGCAGTCCGGCAGGCGGCCACGGTTTTCAAGCCCATACGGGGCCGATGCGTCCAACCAGTCGTGGCTCGGTAGAACTGAAGTCCACAAACCCCCGTGATGCCCCCAAGATTCTGTTTAACTATGCGGCCACAGAGGACGACCGCCGGGTGATGCGAGATGGTATCCGGTTGACTCGAGAGATCTTTGCCCAGAGTGCGTTCGACGATCTGCGCGGACCCGAATTGGCACCAGGCTCGCGCGCAGAGAACGATGAAGACCTGGATGCCTTCGTGCGGGCCAAGGGTGAGAGCGCCTATCACCCAAGCTGTACATGCAAAATGGGTCACGATAACCAGTCTGTGGTTGACTCGGAAGCTAGGGTGCACGGTATAGAAAACCTGCGAGTAGTGGACGCGTCCATCATGCCTAACATTGTCAATGGTAATCTCAACGCGCCGGTGATCATGATGGCGGAAAAACTGGCTGACACTATCCGCGGCCGGGGGTTGCTACCGCCCCTTGATGTCCCCGTCTATGAGCCTGCGGATTGGCAGACGCGACAGAGATAGCTACTTTACGACGAACAACCAGCTGGAAGCTGCTCGCTACTGGTCGTGGGCAAATGTTAGTATCCGCCCTCCAACAGCTGCGGATGTGATTCTGTTTAACTAAGAGCTAAAAAACCTATGTATAAATCCTTACTCATTGATCCTGCCAAATGCACCAGTTGTTTGCAGTGCGAAATGGCATGTTCATTTGAACATACCGGTGCTTTCAATCCGGCGCGCTCTCGCATTAAGATTTTCGAATTTGAGCACGGGCGTTATTCGATTCCTTTCACATGCACGCAATGTGAGGAAGCTTGGTGTTTGCACGCATGTCCAGTGGAAGCAATAACAATAAACGCCGAGACGGGTGCCAAAGACGTCCACCAAGATCTGTGTGTAGGCTGCAAAGTGTGTACTATCGCGTGTCCTTTCGGCGCGGTAAATTACGATAAGCAAACGAAGACCGTGGTGAAATGTGATCTCTGTGGCGGCAACCCGAAGTGCGCTGAAGCATGTCCAACCGACGCCATCGTGTACGTGGATCAAGATTGGGCCGGGTATGACCGTATGCGTCTCTACGCAGAACGGACCCATCTGTCGTCTCTCCCTGGCTAGTGGTTTGATTAGAAAATTTTTGTTTAGGATAAAGTGATATGGGCTGGCAACGTAAAGTCTTACGAGTTGATTTAACAAACGCTACGGTGAAAGAGGAGCCGTTAAACATGGACTGGGCTTTCCAGTATATCGGCGAGCGAGGGTTAGCGACAAAATATCTGTGGGAAAGCATGGACCCTAAAGCCGACCCGATGAGCCCCGAAAATGTTTTGATTTTCGCTACCGGACCGCTGACCGGCACGATGGCATCCACCAGCGGACGCTATGCGGTCATAACCAAAGGTCCATTGACCGGTGCGATCGCCTGCTCAAATTCCGGGGGCAAATTCGGCGCCGAGCTCAAGTACGCTGGATACGATTTA
>JASJAT010000213.1 GCA_030066885.1 Arenicellales bacterium
GGAGTATAAAGTGAGGGTTGCACCTTTAGTGCTGATCATCAAGAATTTGATTACATTTCGTAACACATTCGTTGCAAATGTAGACGGAAGGACCCGACAACATATGTTGCACTTCTGTGGCAGATTTGCCGCAGAACGAGCACTTGAGTTTTCTCTTTCGAGATTCTTTATCCTGACCCAAGGTTCGTAAAATCTTTAGTCTGAGCTCGTCTTTCATCATATCGCTGTAAGAACCGATGTGTTGCATATTATCCTATCAACATCCTCACACGGTATTAAGGTGGCGAAAAAGCATAACCAGTATGTCGATCCTGAATATCACGAATGGTGATTCAGCCGGAAGGCTGATGCAGCAAGCCGATATTGAAGGCGACATAATCTGTTGGCGTGATGTGTTGCATGAAGGGCCCGTGCCCGAAACTAAGGCATTGAACGAACTGTCGGAAATCAGAATGTCCTTCATTACAGACAAGGGATGGGGAGAGCAGGGAGAAGTTAAGGAGGCTTTCTTGGAGCGGGATCGAGCGTTGCAAGGTTTTCGTAACTACCAACAGCTGGTGCTTTGGTTTGAACATGACCTCTATGATCAGTTGCAACTGCTGCAGATCCTGCATTGGCTACAGGCCCAGGATCGATCTGGCACGGAGATCGAATTGATTTGTGTCAACGAATATTTAGGAGAACTAACCACTGAAAGGATGAGGTCATTGGCCGGTCAGAGTTCGACTGTGTCGGCCAGCCAAATGCAATTGGCATGGAAGTCCTGGCAGGCGTTTTGCTCACCAGATCCGCGAGACTGGGAGAATTTGCTTAAGATCGATACCAACTTGCTGCCGTTTTTAAAGGGGGCAGTAGTTCGGCATTTAGAGCAATATCCAAATACATGGAACGGAGTCAATAGGACTGAAAAGCAGATATTGCACGCAGTAGAGTTGGGTCGGAGGCATCCGCTCGAAATCTTTGATTACAACCAACGGGCTGATGGCATTAGGTTTATGGGCGATTCGGTGTTTTGGAGCTATCTCCAAGGTTTGGCAGATGGCCACACACCGCTTTTACGTGCAAAGGATGGTATCGAATTCAATGCTCCGCGAGAACGCCCGTATCCGCGGGATTTTCTAGAGCAAGAATTCACCCTGTCGGATGCTGGTAAAGCGATAATGCAAGGTGAGATCGATTGGCTATCGATTAAGCCCTTAGATAAGTGGTACGGTGGTGTCAGACTCAAGGCTGACAATATTTGGCGCTGGGACGAGCGAGCAGGCAGGTTAATAAAAACGGAGGGACAGTATGTGCGATAGTAGCTCGTGACTGGTAACGAGTACCGAATAGGGTATCCGTTATGTGTTTTTACTAGCTACTAGATACAAGCTACTGTCATCGTATACTGTTCCCTGGCTTATGCCCAGGCCGGTGTGAGTTCTTCCTTATCTTGGTAATAGGGTAGCCACGTGAGTCCGACCAGTTGTATATGGATATTTGCGTACGTGGCTTTTATCACTACTGAGTCAAGCTCTTCCTTCTGTGCGTCAAATACTGTATCCAGTCGCGCCACATCCTCCTCGAATTGAGTACTCAACTCTTCCATGTTGGTCACTATTTCTCTTATTTCTTCTTTTGCATGCCTCACATCGTCACTCTGCTTGCCTATGCGGCTCGCACGTTTTATCGCAGTACCGATACGGCTGGTGCTGGTCGTACTGACGCGTTTTCTCCCCATAAACGCACCGAGCAGGGCGGAACCGATTGATACGTACGCGTCAAGTTTGCTCTGCTCGGATTGAGCTTGCTCTGTCTCCAGTTTTTGTTTGGCTCGAAGGAGTTTGCGCTCCTGCACCGCGATTTTCGCATCGTATTTCTTGCGTAGCTTGCCGATCTCGATATCTCGCTGTTCTCGTGCGAACGTCTGCAAACGGGCACGGAAATCACCTTCGTGTTCACCCACATCGGACACTGCTTTGTATTGCTTACTGTAGAAAAGGGTGAGTACCTGGTCATTGTGCACCCAACGCTTGAAGGCCTTTTCCCACTTACGATAGTTTTTTGCCTTGGCAGCGGATTTGTTGAGCTCAGCATAGGCGGCTCCTTCCATGGCTTCGGATTCGAGGGTATCAGGATCTATATCCAGCAGCTCGCTTGTTTGCCAGTCAATGGGAACAGGACTATCGTTGAACTCAGTTAAAGCAATGACTCGGTTGTCAACGTGCACTTTGTACTTTGCAGACGAATAAGCGACATCGGCTACACCCAATAGACGGGGGTAATATATGGGTTTGTTAGAGTTACCTGCGCGACCGGTTACTGGAAAAAAGAACTGCGGAATCGACGGCGACAGGGCAGGTGGTGTATCTGCATGTAGTTTTTCCACCGGTTGATGCGCCTTACCCGGTGTTGCCGGTGGTACAGGTTCCTCAACAGATACTGAGTAGTCTGTCATGAGTTGCTTGATTTGATCGCGCGTCAAAGGACCTGCCAGATAGGACATAACCCAACGGGTCTGGAAGATCACTTGGCTTGTTTCGTGTACGTTGTGTAATAAGAACCGCCTCTTGCCCAAACCGGCCAGAGTCCGTTCCATGGTCCGTCTATCAAATTCTCCATCAGAGGCAGCGCCTTCCAATCCATCCATTACACGAGCTTTATCACGTTCTGTCTGTAGACGGCCGATAAACCAGGTCCCCGTGTTTGACAATCCCTTGTAATCCAGGTCGACCGGATTCTGTGTTGCAAGTACTAGCCCGAGGCCATATGCACGGGCTTGCTTCAACAGGGTAAGAAGTAATGTCTTTGAGGGTGGATTGGCTGTGGGCGGCATATATCCGAAAATTTCGTCCATATACACAATCGCTCTTAGGGTTCCCGTGCCGGGTTGGCGTCGCATCCAACTCAGAACCTCATTGAGTAACATGGTGACGAAAAACATGCGTTCCGAATCAGACAGATGGGCGATCGACATTACGGATACACGGGGGCGACCTGCCGGTGTGTGAAACAGCCGTCCGGCATCAAGGGATTCACCTTCCATCCAGACTTCGAAACCCGGCGCGGCGAGGAGGTTGTTCAGCCGCATGGCCAATCCGAACCGGTCATCAGGAGGGAAAAACGCATCGATGTCCAGCACCCCGACTTTCTCGATCGGGGGCTTTTGTATTGCCGTGATTAGCCCAGGAATGTCAAGACTGCGCCCCTCGTCCCAACTCACCTTGAGGATATTTGATATTAATATATGCTCTCGACTGGTGAGCGGGTCGGCATCTATACCCATTAGAGCTAGAATGCTGGTTGCCGTAGAGGAAATGCGGTCACGATACATATCGCCGTCATTACGCAGTTCTACGGGTGGGGCATTGAACGAGCGTAGTACGGATATAGGAACCCCTGCCTGGCTGCCTGGGGTATAGATCGCCATATCTGCCGTATCCCGCAGTCGTTTAATGCGTTCTTTATCTTGTCCCCATTTACCTAACCCTTCTCTCCAAAGCTGAGCTTGATTTTTCGCGTACTCGGCAGTTGTTAAACCTTTGTCGGTAGCTTCACGTGGGTTCACCCATGGTTCGAAGTCCTCGGGTTTTAGGTCGGGAAAGGTCAGCATGATGTTACCGAGGTCACCTTTGGGATCGATGGCGATAACGGGAATCTTATCGAGTGCTGCTTCTTCTAGGAGACCTATCCCCAAACCGGTTTTACCGCTACCCGTCATGCCGATAATAACGGCATGCGTATTCAGGTCTTTAGCGTCGTAGAGAACGAGGTTTTCGGTTAGGCTGTCTCGCGCGAGGTCGAAGGACTTACCCAGATAGAAAGTACTTAGTTTGTCGAACTTTTCCATCGTCTTTTCTACTAAGAGACCGCCACCGTATTTAGGCACTCTACAAAAAGTTATATCCTGTCGGACTGAAGATCACAGACCATATTTTTATTTAGAGTGTCTCCAGAGGGGCAGATCTATGAATATGCCCTTAATTCTTTATGGTTTAGGTACCCGTTTACGCGGAGACCGGGCTGACCTCCCGCTTTCGCGAAAATATGGTTTCGAGAACATGGCAAGTCAGCACAATAGCAACGCTCGCGCCACTAACTACTAGCCGCTAGTAAGACAATACAGGTTTAAGCTTTTTGGCTTGTGCGATCCAATTCGCCACCATTTTTTCAGTGGGTAGCTGCCGAACGATCATGCGCTTTCTTTTAGCGTTTGTTGTTTGCATGGCTTGGCGAAGGTTTTTGGCCTTGCGATTACGCAATTCTTTTACAGTATCGACACCAGCGGCTTCTAGCAGTTCAGCGTATTGAGAAGCGACACCTTTTATCCGGAATAGATCCGCCATGTTCACACAACGAAGGACAATAGCCTCGCTTATCTTTGCTTTGGCCGAGATTTGTTTACGTCCCTTTCGAGTTGCCCCGTCTTTTAAGAGTTTGCTCGGACTACTGCATCCAATTTTGCGTAACTTTGCCCCGTATTTGGGCCCTATACCCTCAATCGATTCAATCGATTTCGACATTGCTTAATCTCTCGCAGGTTCAGTGTTGTTTGAAAGCATATTTTTAGGGCCCTGGATACTAGCTTTTTTTTAAATTCGTTGCGAGCGGGTTCTAGAAATGACGTTTGCATTTGAGACATTGGTCTTACGGGTCAGGTCTGATGCAAGCCCCCCCGCCGGAGGGAAGATAGGCAATAGAGATAAAGGCCGGACGAGCAGGCCAATAACCTTCTATAGGTGGTTGTTTATGGACGCTCCGAGGCGGCTTTTTCCACTAAAAAGTTGGTCAGTTCCATAAGCTCTTGGTGTCCGCCGGCGGAAGAAGCCGTGGCCCTGTATTTTCCGTCCACAACAATGGTCGGAACGCCAGTTGCTTGGTACCGCTCGAACATCAATTGTGCCTGTTTTAGTTTCGTATCCACGGCAAAAGATTCAAAAGCATCTTTAAAGTCGACTTCATTGATGCCATGCTTTTTTAGAAAGTCGCGCAGATCGTCGAGACTTTGGAAGGGATTTTTGCGCACATGAATTTCTTGAAAGATATCAGCGTGTGTCTTGTCAGTGAGGCCTAAAGCTTCGAGCGTATAAAAAACACGCGCGTCGAAAATGGTTGATTTTCTGAAGATCCCCGGCATCCTAATGTATTCAGCATTTTCCGGTTTCGCGTTCTCAGACCACTGTTCTAAGAAGGGTGCTAAGGCAAAACAATGTGGGCAGTGGTACCAAAACAGCTCTAAAACTTCGATATTGTCTCCCGTCTGTACTGGTTGGGCTTGCGGGAGGGTATGGTAATGTTTTCCCTCTTCGTACCCCGCACTGTAGGCTGGTAAGCTAACTAACGTGAGCATTCCAACCGCTAGCCATGCAAGCGTACAAACTTTGACCATATCGCGAGTCACTAATATTGTTCTCATCTACGATCTCCTGATGTTGACTTCATTGGTGTCCTCTTCCGCTTGTTGTTTACCCTGTGACACTTAAAGCGTCAATAAGTTTTTGATGGATGTTGTCAAAACTCCCGTTGCTCATGATAACCACATGATCTTCTATTTTAGTTGACGCAACGAGTGTCCGAACTATTTCCGCCACAGAATCAGAAACTGTCAGGGTCTCATCAGCGAGGGCGTCAATGTCCCATGCCATTCCGTCCGGTTTGTATAGAAATACCTGGTCCGCCTGGTGCAGAGACTGACGCAAGGTGTCTTGGTGTTTTCCCATAAGCATGGTGTTAGATCTGGGCTCCAGAACGCAGACGATACGTTTCTTCCCGCATAGTTGTCTCAACGCGGTCAGAGTATGACGAATTGCCGTGGGGTGATGTGCAAAATCGTCATATATATGAATGCCATTAACAGTTGTTAGGAGTTGTAGGCGCCTTTTGACTGACTTGAACTGCGCCACACCTGTGCAAGCCGTTTCCGCCGTTACTCCAGCATGAACTGCGGCGGCGACTGCTGCAACGATGTTGCACGCGTTAAATGAGCCGACAAGTGGTGATTGGATAGTGCACAGAATTTCGCCCATTTCTTCGATATCGAAGCTGGAAAAATCTGTCGATATTCTTCGAGCTTTCCAATGCGCACCTGCTTCTATTGAAAAGTCTTGCTGTTTTGACCAACAACCACGGGCCATAACATCGGGTAGGTTCGCGTCATCAGCATTTACAAGAATCATTCCTTCACCTGGAACGGTTCGTACTAGGTGATGAAACTGCTTTTTGATATCGGCAATGGAATCGAAGATATCGGCATGGTCATACTCCAAGTTATTCAAGATTAGGGTTCTTGGATAATAGTGAACAAATTTGGACCGCTTGTCGAAAAATGCTGTATCGTATTCATCAGCCTCGATCACAAAATACGGTTCGCTGCCTAGTCGAGCCGAAACACCAAAATTTTCTGGAACCCCGCCGATCAAGAAACCCGGCTCGTGACCCGCATACTCTAATAACCAGGAAAGTAGGCTGGCAGTGGTTGTCTTACCATGTGTACCCGCAACAGCTAGTACCCACCTGTGTCTCAGTACCTGTTCAAATAACCATTGTGGCCCGGAAATAAATCGTGTGCCATCTTCCAAAAGCGCCTCGACAACCGGATTCCCGCGCGATAGAGCGTTACCTATAATTACGAGCTCGGGCTGCCATTGTTTTACCAAAGAGGGCTCGTACCCTTCGTGTAATTCAACCCCCAACTGCTCCAATTGGGTGCTCATCGGTGGGTATACATTCACGTCTGCACCGCCGACCTGGTGTCCTTGCTCAAGCGCTATCCTTGCCAACCCTCCCATAAAGGTTCCGCAAATTCCTAAGATATAAACTCTCATTCGGTAAATAGATCTATTACCAATAAGAGCAGCATTGACGTAAGCATCCAGCTAGCGATGGTGAATAGAGCACCCACTATGAATCTGGTTTCCAAAGTCTCCTTAAAAATATGAGCGTACACAATCAATATCCAGACGCGTAACCCAAATATCAGAAAAGCGGGTATGTTTGCTTCAGGCGTGCCTTGATTCTTAAGTAGCCATCCGGTAACGGGCCACATAATAAGTTGTATGATGGTGCTGACTCCAAACATCGAGGTAATTGTTTGGACGAAGCGCTCTGTATGCCGGCGAAATCTGAGTATTACCCATACAGTGGCAGCAAAGAATAAGTGCTCGGCAACTGCCAAAGGCGTGACGGAGATCTGCTTGCCAAGCACCCGAGTGACTTCCGGTCCCACTGGTTCCAACGCAAGGATATACGAGATAATCGAGGTAACCGCCGTAATTGCAAGCAGTGGATAAGAAAACGGAACATCCTGAGGCTTTGCTTGGATTAAGGTAATATCAAAAAGAGTCTTGAAAGCGTTCATGGCTGTTTTGTAACAATGGTAAAGCGGATCATATCAATGTGCGAAACTCTTAACTACCAGCTAGGAGGCATTGCGCGCTGATAGAATAGAAAAATGCGTTGTCATCTAATCAAAACCCAAATTGCGTTGGAGACTTTATTTGAAAAGCTTAGTTCAACGCAGGTCATAGCTCTGGATACCGAGTTCTTGCGCGTCCGAACCTATTATCCAAAACTTTGCTTGGTCCAGATCGCTAGTCATGGAGAGGTTTATTGCATCGACCCTTTGGCAGTCGACCTAGGTATCGATCAAGTACGGGATATCTTAATTGATGCACACAAGACCAAGATCCTTCACGCGGGGAGACAGGATATTGAAGTGCTTTATGCGCACTGTGGGCAAGTCCCACTAAATGTATTCGATACCCAAGTCGCCGCTGCAATGTTGGGTCTGGGTGATCAGATCGGGTACGCCGATCTGGTTGAGCTTTTCACCGGCAAAAGTTTGGAGAAAG
>JASJAT010000214.1 GCA_030066885.1 Arenicellales bacterium
GGATTCACGATGTACTCTGCAGATGGTGTGCTGAACATCATTTTTAAAAGATTTTCAGCATAACTGAGATTGTTGCTGGGATAAACAAAAGGTTGGCCTAGCGAATACTTGTAAGCATAGGCACCGATGGTGGGCATTTTGGCGATCAGTCGATGCGAAGCTACCATTCTCTGGTGTGGGTCAAAGATGTCGGTACTATCGTGATAGAACGCGGAAAGGGCACCGACGACGCCTACCATAATGGCCATGGGATGCGCGTCCCGCCGAAAGCCTCGAAATAAGTAAATGAGTTGCTCGTGCAACATTGTGTGGTTGGTGATACTGCGGTCGAACTCGAGTTTTTCTTCGGGTGACGGCAGATCACCGTGTATCAGCAGGTAACAGACGTCTAGGTAATCACTATTTTGTGCCAGTTCTTCTATGGAATAACCCCGGTGCCGCAATATTCCTGCTTCACCGTCGATATAAGTGATGCTCGACGAACAAGACGCTGTAGACGTGAAACCCGGGTCGTATGTGAAAATACCGGCATCGCGGTATAGATTTCTGATATCAAGGACCCGTGGACCTTCTGTTCCTTCTATGACAGGTAAGTCATACGACTGGCCAGTTACGTTGTCATGCAACGTAAAATAGTGCTGTTGATCCGCCGTGTCTTCTTGGCTTTGCTCGACATCGTTCTTTCGAGCGGTACTATATTCAGTCATCCTCTACACCTCTTATATTTTTGTGTATTCATCTTGCCTACGTCCGTCTCTTCTACGGGCAAACTTATATTTTACCGTCTTTGGGTAGGGGAAAGGAGGGCAGGAGTTAATGCCTTGATATCTTTGATGTTTTGCGGTCCCACAAGTTTGTAGGAGCGGCGCCCTCGCCGCGATGCGACCCAATAATTGGTGGCGCCCACGATTTATCGGCGCGAGGCGCGCCTCCTACAGTCCGGGTTTACTTGGGTAATTTTTCACCCGACCGCAGTAATTGTTGCTCGATTTCCTCGATCCGTGCCGTGACGCTGGATTGGGCGTAAAAGCTGTCACCTGTGTATTTCTTAGCTAACGTCAGTTGACGCAAGGCTTCATACAAATTGCCACTGTAGTAGTGATATTCAGCAAGTTCCTGGTGGGCGGACAGATGGTTGCCTGATTCTCCTTCGGCGCGGGCCAACAACCAGTGCAGGCGTGGATTTTCTCGATGCACCAGTAGGTGGCGTTTTAGGATCTTTTTGGCTTCAGCGTATCGTTCGTGTCCTACCAGGGTATCGACGAAATAGAGGTCTAACACAAGATTGTCGGGATGTTTCGCTTGGGCCGCTTCGAATACCTCCACTGCGCTATCCGGGCGCCCCGCCATCGTCTCGATTTGACCCAGTGCGATCAGATAACTCAATCTGTCCGGGTCTTCTTCCAGTAGAGCTAGCATCTTGCTTCGAGCCTGGTCGTATTTACCATTAGACATTAGCGCCAGTGCGTGTCCATAGCGCTCGGCAGTAAGGTTCTCGAAATTATTGGCTTCCAATCTCGCAGCAAAACTGTTCGCGACTTTTGCTGGGTTGGTCCCTCCATATAGTGCTCTGATTTTCGCCTGCATCAGCAGGAACTGTGTTTCGTCGGGATTCTCAACACGTGGAAATTGCTCTGCTCGAGAAACAGATTCAGCGATACGACTATAGGTTAACGGGTGCGTCCGTAAAAACTCCGGGGCGAAGGATTCCTGGCCTCGACTGTATTGCTGCAAGCGATTGAAGAACACCGGCATTGCCATGGGATCATAGTTTGCTCTGGCTAAAGTATTAATGCCGATAGCATCGGCTTCTTCTTCGAAAGTCCTCGAATACTGCAACTGCTTTTCAATTAAACCCGCTTGCGTTGCAGCAATCGCTGCAGTGCCGGCTTGGCCGCCTAGCAGAATTCCCGCAATCATTGCCGCCAGAGCGGGGATGTTCTGACGTTTCGCCTGGGCCAACATGCGGGCCATGTGGCTCTGAGTGATATGCGCTATTTCGTGGGCTATTACGCTAGCCAACTCTGCTTCATGCTGGGTAGCCGTGATAAGCCCGGTATGCATAGTAATATACCCACCGGGGACTGCAAACGCGTTGAGTGTGCTGTCCCTGACCAGAAAAAAACTAAAAGACCGATTGGGCTGATCACTGTTTTTTGCCAGATGTTCACCGAGTCGATTGATGTAGGCGAGTAGTTCAAGGTCATCGATAAAATCCAGCTGTCGCCGAATCTCCCGCATGAATTCTCGACCCAGCTTTTGTTCCTCAGCCGCCGATAAAACACTTGCAGAGTAATCGCCAAGATCAGGTAGCTCGTTTTGCGATCTTGCTGGTGCAGCAAACACCAAAACACTGAACAGCAAGATTAAACCTAAGGTGTTTCTAAAATTCATGCTCATTCTGACAAGTCTAGCCGGATATCGTTCGATTGCAGGGTGGGCGGTTCGGTTCTAGCTATCAACTAACGATTCAGAGAATGTGGTGATGACGGTACCTGTTTTCCATGGACAATAGTGGCAAACGATATGCTGTCATCATGGTCATAATAATATAAGATGGGGGCAATTTAATAAGAAAAGAAGGTTTGTCTTGTAAGCCTGTAGACAACCCTTGAGGAGGTACGTATGTCACATTTTGACCAGGAACTCGATGCACGAGGGTTGAACTGCCCGCTGCCTATATTGCGTGCAAAAAAAGCGCTAAAAGATTTGAGCGTTGGACAAGTTCTCAGGATAGTCGCTACGGACCCAGGTTCTGTTAAGGATTTCGAAGCCTTTGCAGAACAGACTGGCAATGAGCTGCTCGAATCCTCCGAGTCTGGTGACGAGTTTCATTTTTTATTGAAGAAAACGTAGTACGGAATACCTGTCTGGTAACTGCAGTGACCGTAACTCCGTTACAAGATCGAATTTGCTAATTTCAAGTTTTCAGGATTCCGGCTGCCGGCTACCGGGTCGATTCTGAAATAAAAGCCCAACGGAACGAAAAACAAAAAATATGCGTTTGTGGCTAGCGCAAGGCTACAACATTAAGGTGGATGGTATATCAACTAAAGGAGCAAGCTCGATTAAAGCTTCTCCTCTATGGGGGGTCGTATTTGGATACGGATGAATCACTGACCTTAACCTGTCTCTTTGAGAAGGCGATATTGAGTCGCACGTGTGCGTGTCGATATGCCGAACGGAATCATATCGAGTCCCGTTCGACAATAACGTGTCAAAGCCCTGATGGTCACAAGCATTGTGCACAGATGCTTAGCTACATGCGTAAAAGTGCAAGTTTCACCCTCGGTGTCACGTATACACCGAGCGCGTTACCCCATGCCCAGGCCACCAAACTTCAGTGTGGGGGACTGATCGGGTTGCAGAACGCACTGGACAAAGTAGTGCAAAACGAGCGGGTTACTGATATCTATGGATTAATCCAGCGCGCGCTAAAGCGATACGGTTCTCTACAGGAGCTGCCGGAGCAAGACATCGTCAGGAGCATTGCATCTTATAAAAAGTAGCTTTCCTACAGGAAGAGCTATTGTTTAAAACAAACCCAGGTTGTTGCTATGTACTTCCTTTCCTCCCGCATGGCAACGCCTCGGTGAATATGGGTCCAGAACGGTGGAAACAGAATAAGCTTGCCGGTCTCGGGTACGATTTTCACCCCCTGGAAGTGGAATTCTGTCTCGCCTCCTGGAGTGGGTACGTCGTTTAAATACCAAATAGCCACAAGCTGTCTTTGGCTGAACTCGCCGGGACCGGAATCGGTGTGCCACTGATAGAATTCTCCGACATCCGTGCGTTGCATATTGTATCCAGAGTCACTAAACGAGTTGGATGCAAAAAACGGGTGAATTGTCGACAGCTTGTCTAAAGCAGTGGAGATAGAAAGAAACAGTCCGTTATCCACATCTTTCCAGTCCTGCCGTCCACTAATCCGTAAGTCGGTGGATCTTTTTATATCCTGTTCTATATTCTGTTTTTGACCTATCCGCCCTTGGTACTGTTGGCCTGTGTTTTGTTCAAAACGCTTGATCATATCCTCACACGCCGAAACAGGTAGTGCATTTTTGATTTCATAGATAAAACTGAATGGCTTTACCTCACGGAGTTGGTACGATAATTCAGACACGAGTCACAAACTTATTAGAATAGTAAACTGCTACTGATGCATACTATCAAGGGCACCCTTGTTATTCACTAGTTTGTTGTATGACTGTACGTAAGTCCCCACCATTTCCAATGAGTCTATCTCTATGACTTGATCTAATACCCACTTGTTGGTTTGACTGACTCCCATAATTTCCTGCACAGCATACCCCAACAACCGGCGCATATCGTAACTGGGGGTTTGATCACGAAAACTGCTACTCGAGTATTCAGCTACCCGTGTGTTGAGTTTGCCTAAGAAAGCTGATGTGTAATCGTTTGTTCCCAGTACTTCTTCCACGTTCTTTTGATACTGCTGAGCTACTTTACGCGCCACCAATGTGACCAGGTCTTTCCGAGCTGGATCTTCCTGTACAGCGTAACTTAGGCGGTCAGTAATGTGAATGAGGTAGATCAAATACTCGGCAATGACATCCACTCGCTGTTCGTCGGATTCGTAGTCAAACCCTTCGGAGTGCAGGTTTTTGGCCGTCGTCAACGCGATTTGCCAGGCAATATAAGCTAAGGCCGACGCTGAATCTTCTACAGTTTTTTCACCCGAATTACGCTTCCATTGGGTTCGGATTCGCATCGTCATTTTTGTTTCAACTCTCTGGGAGTGCGGGTAGGTGGGGCCTACTTTTCCACTATTTCATTCAAGATCAATCCATAGAACTGGTCGCTGCTACCCAAGAAGCTCCAACCCAGATGTTTTTTGCATTTGTTGCATAGCGCAATGCACCACCGATAGCCGTGAAACCACGTATGCTCGCTGGTTGGGATACCAACGTGGGTGCAACCAGGTGCCTCTTTGAAACAACCTATTTTGAATGTTAGGTCAGCGGGATTGGTGCAGGTATGTTGGTGTGCACCTTGTTTTTTCGTTTTTGTCTCTTTATTGGTTATGAAGTGAAAACAATTTGCGCAAAAAAGTCCTGATTTGGGTACTTTCGTATCCAGTTCGTCTAGTCGTTCGATTTCTTCCTGATTGAACTTTTTGAACATGTTCTAGCTCTACCTGAATGTGATTCACCCTTTAATCCAGTAGCTTCCTTGCGCAACGCCCAGATCGTCAGCTTAGGGCTGCAGCACGCGATTTATAAGAGGGCGCTTTAACGTTTGGATCCTTTTTCTTTGTGAGCCAAATCCACTAGCTGGGTTGCCAACTCATCATACTTTTCCTTAAATCCCTGCACAGGGTGTTCATCATTACCGATCCAATAATCCACCGGGGCCATACCTTCTTTGTGCTCGCGCTCTATAAATTCCTTTTGCATTTTGAGCATTTGGTCAATGAGCTTGCGCTTTTCTTTCGTCACATCATTCATAATATCTAAAGGGTTAAACCGGAAACAGTATATATTCTTTCATTAACTTGATATTTAAATCTACCTGTGGTCACAAATCCAAGGTATGTTGACAAAACAAATAGTCGGAGCTCAAAACAGGTCATTCCTTACTTATCACCATGTCACCTTACTTATCACCATGTCACCTTCGCGCCGATTGAATCGCGGGGAGGGCGCCGCTCCTACAAGTCTTTTGTCATGTTAACGTTAAAACGTATAGTTTCCGGTTCTCGGTTCCGAAACTACATATAGAGGTATCAATGATTTACGTTACTGATTCGGCGGCAGAGCAAATCCGAGTAGCAGCTGAACAAAGTGATGCACAGGGTTTGCCTTTGCGCATCGCAGCAAGTAGACGAGCTGATGGCTCGATAGACTATGTTATGGGCTTCGATGAATTACGAGCAAATGACCAATCGGTCAAATCGCTCGGCGTCACCATCGTCTATAACCCTGTGAGTGCAGCGTTAATGGATGGCATGACCATGGACTATGTCGAGATCGAGCCTGGAAAGAAAGATTTCATTTTCTTAAATCCAAATGATCCTCACTACGTAAAACCTAAAGATTAATCGAGCTGAGGTTAAATGCACTCGAAGTTGAGCGAGCAGATGATTGATCTTGAACGCAAGACCCGCAGTCTTGAGATGCTGTACGACTTTGCGGCAGGCATTAATGTATCCCGAGACTTGGACGATCTCTTGTCCCGCTCTTTACAAACACTGGCCGGGGCAATCGGTGCAGACTATGGTGTCGTCAGGCTACTCGAAGGGGAGAGTAAACTAAGGTTGGTGACCAAAATAGGTTTTGCTAGATCCATCCCTCAAAGTCGGCAGGTTTTGGACTCCAAAGATTGTGTATGCAATTCTGTTATTCGGAAAGGACACATTCAAATCGATGCACAACTAAAAACTTGCTGTGGACAAGCGATAGGTGAGCATACACACGATCTCGGTTTACGGCTGTTATGTGTACCTTTGCAACACCGGTCTCAAGTCTATGGTGTCATGAATCTGTTTATCAAGGAATCCTCATTGAAAGAGGATGAGGATCTGATCGTATTGCTCACGAGTATCGGCCAACATCTGGGTATGGCCATCGAACGGACACGGTTGGAGAAAGAAACGGATCGGTTGTATCGGGTCGAGCAACGCCAGTTACTGGCTCATGAATTGCACGATTCGTTAGCGCAAACACTAGCGAGTTTGAGGTTTCACGCGCACATCCTTGGTGAGAATGTGTCGGCGGGTGATAACAAAGCACTACGGAAAAACATCGCCGAGATAGAAAAAACCGTGGACATCGCTTACCGGGAACTCCGGGATCTCATAGCACGGTTCAGGATGTCTGTTGACGAGCCCGGATTAATTCCATCTGTACAAGCGATCATACAGAGGTTCAGGGAGGAGTCCGAAATTCAAGCGTACTTTGATAATGATTTGGAAGGAATTCATTTCTCAGAAGACACTGGATTACAGGTGGTACGCATCGTGCAGGAAGCGTTAAACAACGTTCTTAAGCACAGTGAGGCAAACACCGTCCGCATAATGATGAAACGGGCCGGCGACGATGAGTGTCGGGTTTTGATCGAAGATGATGGCAAGGGATTTTCTCCAAACGAAAGCCGGCCCGAATCCAGTGAGCACTTAGGCATGATCATAATGCAAGAGCGGGCGGCGAGGATCGGTGGTAAATTGTCCATCGAAAGCGAACCCGAAGACGGCACACGACTCGAGTTACTGTTCAGACATAATCCGAATCCAGACTAGAAGCCTTTTAACTTTCTCATTTCTTACATTTCAAACTTTGAACTAGCGTGGTGTCTTGTAATTGGTTCGTAGTTCCGCGAACCCAGTCTTGTTTGTTTTGCCTGGATCCCCGCTTTGCATCCTCAGCTTCGTAATCGGTACATCCTGGTACCACTTCTCGCGGGGACGACGACTGGATTCCCGCTAAAGCCCATGCGGGAATGACGCCCACAATAGTCGTAGAAAGAATGACGGTAACAGCGAGGTGATTCACTTGCTACTAGAAACTCATTACTTACCACTTGTATCCATTGGTGTACTATTAAACGATCTACAATATCGAGGACAACCCAATGTCTACCCCAGGAATCGACCCAGCAACCCGCACCGAAATAGAAGCCGCGGTTTATCGCAAGATGATCGAGCACCTGCGTAAGTACCCCGAAGTTCAGAATATCGACCTTATGAATTTGGCCTATTTTTGCCGCAACTGCTTTTCTAAGTGGTACCGGTCGGCGGCCGGCGAGCGGGGTATCGACATAGACTATGATCAGGCAAGGGAAATCGTCTACGGCATGAGTTACGCCGAATATAAGGACAAATACAGCAAGGAGGCTACGCCGGAACAGCTGGCTGCCTTTGAAGAAGCGAAGCTGAAAGCCACGGAATAATTTCACGGCGGGGGTACCGCTCCTACAGGAGACTCGTGCAGGGTCCGATTGAGGCAAGATCGCCGATTGTGATCGAACCTCGGTAAATGCACCTTTTTGGCGGGTTTATGACCGAATCGTGGCAA
>JASJAT010000215.1 GCA_030066885.1 Arenicellales bacterium
ACCTATATCCAAAAACTCGGGAAGCAAGCGGTCACCATGACCGTATTTCGCCTCGATCTTGGTAAGGTGGTAGACAACCACCAATAACACCGCAATGCCCCGCAGCGCCTGTATATTGATGATCTTACCGCTAGGGAATTGCTCGCCTAGCGAGTTCTTTGGTGACATACCTAGATTCTGCCCAAATTCTTGTTCAGGATGAACTAGGGCGTTTGAAAAATAGAAGACGAATCCTTGCCCTCTACACAAATGGGCGGCTTTTGGCCGTTCAGAGCCAAAGGAGCCATTTAATGAAAAAGCTGTCGTTCACATATATGTCGACCAGCGATGGGTATGTTCAAATAACTAAATATGGCCCACACATCCGAGACTCAATCCGCCTCAATCGCACCAATGCCACCGGGTGAGGAAGCACAAAATCTGTCACCCAGAAATATCTATGGAAATGACATTTCTGAGGTCGCTAAAACTCTCGATGTAGACATAGAAAAAGGCTTGACCAAGGCAGAGGCCGCAAATCGCCTCAAGACTTTTGGGCCTAACAAGCTCGCCGAAGCAGAGAAGGATTCGCCACTGGTAATGTTCCTGCGGCAATTCCTTAATCCGCTTCTCATCATTCTCTTAGTCGGTGCTGTGATCTCTGGCTATACAGGGCACTGGGTAGATGCAATTGCCATCTTCGTGATTGTGATCATCAATGCCGCTATCAGCTTCGTACAGGAATTCAAGGCTGAACAGTCACTGGCAGCGCTTAGCGAGATGGCTGCACCTATCGCTAACGTTCGCCGCGAAGACGATTGGCATGAAGTACCCGCACTCGATATTGTCCCGGGTGACATATTACGTATTAAAGCAGGAGATATCCTAGCTGCTGATGTCCGCTTAATTGAGGCCAATCGACTACAAATGGATGAGGCTGCACTCACTGGTGAATCTGAACCAGTCGATAAACACGATCAGCCCATTGAGGACGATGAAGAAGTGGTTCTCGCTGAGCGATTAAACATGGGCTTTAGTAGCACGCTGGTTACTAATGGTGCCGGGCTTGGGCTAGTCACTGCTACCGGCATGGACACGGAAGTTGGTCACATCGCTGGGTTAATGGCGACGGCAACGCAGCCAAAGACACCGCTTCAGGAGCGTATTGAGAGTCTATCCAAGATCCTGATTGCTGCTGCACTACTTGTAGTCGCCATCATCATCGGTATCGGTATCGCCAACGGCATGGATTTGGGTGAGATGCTCAATACTGCTATCTCACTTTCAGTCGCTGCTATTCCAGAAGGTATGCCAACTATCGTTACTATTGTGCTCACTCTTGGCTCACAGGCTATGGCGAGACAGAACGCGCTGGTAAGGCAACTGAGTTCAGTCGAAACCTTGGGGACAACTTCAGTGATCTGCTCAGATAAGACTGGCACTTTGACCCAGAATCAAATGCAGGTCATGCGGCTTTGGGCTGGCGGTAAGGCGTGGAAAGTCACTGGAGAAGGTTTTGACCCCAACGGCGCCTTCATTGATCCCGATGGTAACGAGGCAGATATCGAGGACGAACAAGATCTTCGGATCATGCTATCGGTCTCCGCCTATTGCAACGAGGCCCGCCTTATCGAAGTGGACGGCCGTCCCGCCATCCGGGGTAATCCGACCGAAGGTGCACTTGTTGTCGCCGCAGCGAAGGTCGGGATCTCGCGTGCCGAATTAAAGGAACAGCGCTACGACACGCTGCAATCTTTTCCGTTCGACTCGACCCGTAAGATGATGAGCGTACTCGTTCGACTACCGAATGGGGATCGCGTGTTGGCGGCTAAGGGCGCTCCCGACGTGATTATTTCGCGGGCTTCGGAGGTATTGCTACACGGCGAGGAAGTAGAGTTAACAGACGAGCGCCGTGCTGAAATCGAAGATGTGATTGAGGGCTTTGGTGAAGACGCACTACGAACCCTTGCAATCGCCTATAAGAGGATCGATGACGATAACGTCGGAGGAGACGCAGAGGACCATGAACAGGACGTGGTACTGGTGGGCATTCACGGCATCATGGATCCCCCACGTCCAGAAGTACCGAATGCGGTTGCCGAGGCCGCCAGCGCCGGTGTCCGCACGGTGATGATTACCGGTGACCACGTGGTTACAGCCGAAGCAATAGCAGAACAGATAGGAATCAAAACTTCGGACGAGCAGACAGTACATACCGGAGCCGAACTCGATACGTTGACTGAGGGGCAGTTAACGGAAACGGTTAAGCATGCGGCAGTTTTTGCTCGCGTAACTCCGGAGCACAAACTGCGTATCGTCACTGCAATGCAGGCCAATGGCGAGGTCGCGGCAATGACGGGAGATGGAGTGAATGATGCACCGGCACTGCGTAGCGCTGACATCGGTGTAGCGATGGGTATAACCGGCACCTCGGTCGCTAAGGACAGCGCTGCGTTGGTACTGCTAGATGATAACTTTTCTACTATCGTTACCGCTGTACGCGAAGGTCGGCGGATTTACGACAATCTGCTTAAGTTTATACGACAGGCGCTGACCGCTAACGTAGCTGAGGTCTCGGCGATTCTTTTTGCTTTCTTATTAATGGGCGCAGACCCACTACTCACGTTAACCCCTCTTATGATCTTATGGATTAATTTAATTTCGGACGGTATTCCGGCGTTGTCGCTTGGGTTGGAGCCTGCGGAGAGCGACATTATGCGTCGTGCGCCGCGCAGCCGCCAGGAAGACATCTTCGCCGACGGTCTGGGCCAGCGAATCATAATAAGAGGGCTCGCGCTTGGTGGGTTGACCTACTGGTTGTTCAAGGAAACGCTTGATGCGGGGGGATCACTTCAGTATGCGCAAACTATAGCCTTTGCGACCCTTATTTTTGCTCAGTTATGGCACATTTTCGACGCGCGTTCTTCAACAACGTTATTTCGTAAACATCCATTCGGCAACCGCATGTTGTTGGCGGCTGTTGGTTTCTCAGCGTTTCTTTCCCTACTGGCGATCTATACGCCACCTGGTAATTTTGTGCTAAGTACAGAGCCACTCGAGCTACGGCACTTAATTGAAGTAATTGCGCTTGCCTCGCTACCAACGCTTGGTTTGTCGATGTTGAAAGAAGCCTTCCGATTTAGATTCTTGTGACGCTGCGAACCATGCTTGTCTCATCCATGGTTGCTAACACGGATGCTTCCTTTTAAGTTCTAGAGTCTCCGACAATATTAGAGTGCGGTGCTGCTGCAGGCGACCAGGAAACATCCGGTTTTGGCCGTTCAGAGGCATTCGAGCTAGCGGGATTTGTGATAACTCAGGATAATCATAATCTCCGCTTCGCAGCTAAAACCTGCCGTTCAATGATTCTTTAATATATAAAGACTGCATGAGGAAACTTGCGAGCCATTGTGGATAAATCGCTAACTACGCTTATGCAGTGAGACTTGCCCATCTCGATTATTGACGAGGTGTAGATAAACCACCGCGCAATCTTCATCGATCTATGCTACGTCTCCTTCGTGAGCTTTTCGATGATATTTCGATGTTGTGGGTACTGGCCCAGGAGTTGTTCACGGTCGGGCATTTCGAAGTCGTTAAAACTGAAACCCGGCGCCACGGTACAGCCGACCAGCGCATAGGATTCTGTATCGTTTACGGTCGCACCAAACAGCGAGCCCGCCTCGACAATCGCCAGGGGCTTCTCGTCACGGTCAAGGTCTCTCCCGAGTCTCACGGTCGAGTAGTCACCGGCCGCATCGATTATATGAATCGTCAGTGAAGTGCCATCATAAAAGTGCCACAATTCATCCTGTTCGATACGGTGAAAGGCCGAGAAATCCGTTTTGTTCAGCATATAGTAAATCGCCGTAGAGAAGGCACGATCGCCGCTGAAGCGGGCGGGCAGGCACCGGTGAAGAATTGCTTCTGGGGAGCGGTAGACCTCTCTATACCAGCCCCCTTCGGGGTGCCGTTGCATGTGCAGAACTTCGATCCACCGATTTGCGTCGTTCATGTCTTTGGGTAATCTTCCACGCAGCGCACGAGTCAGACTTCGCACCTGACACCACTATTAATCACGGGTTTCGCTATACACCACTGTATAAAGTCCCTGGCTGGATGACAATGATTACCAGGAAGTGCGCCATTATCCCAGAAAAGTGCTTTGAATGGCGCGGGATTTTCAGTCCCTAATGGAAGATTCTGATTCTTTGGTCCTCAATCATTTAGGTCGAGCGCCGTTGCTCTATTTACACAACCGATTCACGCAAAATTCACGTCACTATGGTTGCCTGTGCAACAAGTTATCGGATCGATATCCGCATTTCGGCTGAGAGAAGACCATTTGCTAAGTAGTAGGTTATTTCTGCAATCAACCCAGTGGTAACTTTCGTATCCGGGGGACTCATTCTCCTGTTAGCTGGGTTTATCCGCACTCAGGACGATGCAGCTGGGGTTGTCCATATACCACTTCAGCGAGCGTGCGAGCTCGTTATGACTGGCAGGCAGACAAAGTGAATGCCATTGGATATTTGTAAGCCCCGCTCGTTCCAGGCCTTCTTCATGTGTTGCCTTCCCCCAGTGCCACATATTGACTGTGAGCTTGTCAAAAACTAGTTCATAGTGTGGCGGGGCAACAACACGATAGTAAAAACCAAAAGTTTTCTTCAATAGGTCCGGATCCAGTCTCGAAAAATCACACTCCGGATTGATGGTATAGACAACAAACCGTCCACCAGGCTTTAGATTCCGGCTGACGTGCCGACACATTTGGTTGAGTGCATCTTCATTAGGCGCGTAATGAAACAGATACATAGCGGTTACGAGATCAACAGGATGGTCCAGGGTGAAGGTCTCACTACAAGCATCGACGACCTCATATCTTAGGGCTGGATAAACCAATCTACCGTCCTTTGTTTTATTCTGTGCCTCCGCGCGCTCGATCATTTCTACGGAGATATCAGTGCCAAGTACGGATCGTGCGCCTTGCCTCATGAGGATGCGGGAAATACGACCTTCACCACAGGCGAGATCGAGGATGTTCAAGTCTCGAACCGACCCTAACACCTCAAAGTACCGAGTTTGTTCGACCAACCAATAGACATTATCGGCGACCGACCACCGCCGGTAGGCATCGGCATTGTTGTCATAATCCGCCTTTTTATCATTGCCGGACACGGTCTTTTTCCTTCTTACACTGAGTGAATGTCTCGTTCTGGTCGGCCGTTCAGCACCTGTCGATTAAACAACAGCAAAGTAGAAGTCAGTCCCTAAGATCCTCCGATCATCCACCTTCGCTGTCACGAATATGTAACATTCGATCACTATCCTTACTAGGGTATCCGTCCCGAATACTGTGTTGGGGCGGCTTGTAAATATCCTGACATCTAGCTCTTAAAGAATGATATCAATTGACAAGACCTGGGATATGGTGGCAGCGCGCCGTCGTCAAATTCCCAATGACCGAATTTGCGCCATCGATATAGGCAGCAAAAACGTGAAACTGGTTATCGGAGAATACGACGACGGTCATATCAGTACCAGGCCGTTGACCAAGGAGACCCTGCAACTAGGAGCAGACATCCAGGAAAATGAAGGGCGGATCGGGACACAAAAACTGGCTGACTTGCGGGAAGTACTATCCCAGTTTGCCGAAATGGGTGCGGCGATAGGTGCCGGAAAGATGCTTGCAATTGCCACGCACGCCGTAAGAAATGCGGTTAACAAACAGGAGGCGCTGGATATTGCGGGGGAGCTGGGTATTGATCTGGATATCGCGGACGGAGAGCGCGAAGGCGTTGTCGGGTACCTCGCGGCGACCGGCGGCGAGAGCGACAGAATCGTAAGTGAGTTAGGAAGTAAAAGCTGCCAAGTGACCTGGTGGAACGGTACTGCTTTCAAGTCGCGATGCATCGATGATATGGGGTATCAACGTGCCTTCGGGTCGTTCATAGAAACCGCCTCGGATTTTGCCGACGCCCGCCATCGGTATCGCGACTACCTGTCTGACCACATGCGCAACCTGCCGGGTTCAATGCAGTATGTAGCGCTGGCATCGAAGTCGATGGCCGCTTTTGTGATGGGTTGTGACAAGGACGATGCGGTGGGAATGAAAGTGCTAAGAAGCGCGTTGGAAGAAAGGATCTCCCTAGTTGAAGATATGGATGAAAAGCATTTCGACCTCATGAAATCGAAGCTCAAAAAAGCGGACAAGATCCTGTCTGGAATGATTTTTGTGGAGCATATACTGGACGCGTCATCCAGCAATGACTTCCTAATTGCCGGAGCTGAGTTACCGGTCGGCCTCATCATAGAATATTTTGCCAGCCAAGCGGATCGTGCTACCCGCATCGAAACACGGCCGTTCGCTGGCGAAGGTCGACACCTGGGATCGGCGACCGTGTCGCCCTAAGCCGCTGATCGAATGTGTAAACCGAATGTATGACCCTACGGTTCGGATTTCGTTTACGGGAGGACTGACCCGCCTCTAGAAGTTAACTTCCGGTTTTGGCCGAACGGAGCCGGTTGAACCAAACTCCTTCCATCTCTCGCCGATGATTCCCGGGTGGTCCGCTTCGGCACTGAATGCGGCCTTTGGTTTGAAGCGCTGAGTTTCTTACAGCCGCTATCCTTCTTCCAAACCCATCGACCTGAGAGCGTCCAACAAGCGCTGGGTGCGGGTGCCAGGTCGCTCATCAGTTACACCATAGACCTTTTTCATCAGTGCGATGGAGAGTTTCGGCTCCAAGCGGCGCGCCCCTTCAAGGACTTTTTCTGCTTCAGCCGTACGGTCCCGTAGACGGTAGAGCGCGGCGAGAGTCGCGGAGGGGACATACTGCGCTCTAGGGAATGCGCAAACTTGCTCAAAGAGTTCGATGGCCCTGTCGAAATCATCCAGTCGGACATAGGCCGAGGCTTTGTAGTGCAGAAAGTCCCACAACATCGGATCTCGGGGACTAAGTCGGATGGCCTTATCCGCATAGCTGATCGCCGCCTCGGGGCTACCGGCATAGACATGAGCTTCGGCCAAGCCGAGATAACCAAGGGCGAAGTTTGGATTGAGATCGATACAGGTCTCCAAGGCTCGGACGGCAGCGGGGTGATCACCAGCAAGCGTATTCAGACGGCCAAGGGCGTGATGAGCAAAATAATCTCGATGCTCGATCGAGATCGCTCGTCCAGCATCGGCTAGACCCTGCTGTAAGATCGCCTCGGGTTCATCCGTCCACTCGTACACCAACATTAGAAAGGCACCAAAGGCCAAATAGCCATGGGCCTCACCGAAACTGGGGTCGAGTGCGACCGCCTGACGAATGGTCTTAAGACCTTCGAGAAGGCTCGTACGGTCTTGCTGCCAGAGAAGAGCTGCACCTCGCTGTAACAGATCCCAGGCTCCGAGGTTCTCAGTCGGCTTTCGTAAGGCGCGCTTGCGCTCCGATCCTGCAAGCTCGGGCTCGATCGCCGCGGCTATCGTTGCGGTTATCTCATCTTGCAGTTCAAAAATGTTTTCGAGGCTACGGTCGTAGCGCTCGGCCCAAACGTGGTTCCCATTCTCGGCATCGATGAGCTGAGCGTTAATTCGAACGCGGTTTGCAGCTTTGCGCACACTCCCCTCCAGAATGTACCGGACACCAAGGTCTTGACCGACTTGCCTAAGGTCGACGGCTTGTTCCTTGAACACGAAAGTCGAGTTACGAGCAATAACGAAGAACCAGCGGAACTTCGAGAGTTCCGTAATGATGTCTTCGGTAATACCGTCGGTGAAATATTCCTGGTCAGGATCGCCCGACATGTTGGCAAAAGGGAGCACAGCGATCGATGGCTTGTCCGGTAGTTCCAGGGTAGGGCGCTTGAGTTCGTCGCCCGTCCAATACTTTCGTATTGCTACATCGGTCTCCGATTCTGGGGCTTGAGCACCGGGTTTGAGTCGTACGACGAATGCTCTTACCGGCTGGTCAAATCCCTTCAGAGTCTGCTCACCAAGACTGTCAAAATCGAATGGCAACCTACTC
>JASJAT010000216.1 GCA_030066885.1 Arenicellales bacterium
TAGAGCGGATTTTTCAGACGAGCTGGGACTTTTTAGCGTGGAAATACGATCTGGTTTGCGCTAACGGGCACTGGAAGTTCACTCGCTAACAGGCAAGGAAGAAGCAATATGATTGGTTAAATATTAACTACTAGGTCCAAAGTTGATCTCCCCATCGGCTCACATCCGTGTTCAGTAACCAGCACGGTCTGTCCCAGCGTCATTGCCCGATCGGTCTCCGAATCAACCAGAATCATATGGAGAAAAAAAATATTGTTGGGTTGAATGAGACGGGAATTCCCTCTATAAAACATAGGCGGGTCAACCCATAGCGGATTGTATACTGCACCCATACCGTAACCACAGGCCTGCATGCGATGCCTGTGATAGCCCGCTTTGTCCATCACTTCGGCGTGAACCTCATACACTGTGCCCATTTCACTACCAGGCCTGACTGCTTCCATACACGCGTTGATCGCGTCGAGACAGACACGATGCATCTTCAGATGTTGAGGGTGTGTTTTTCCGATAATTAGAGTTCTCATCATGGCGGCATGGTACCTACGGTAGGCGCCAGCAAACTCTAGGGTCAGTTGATCATTGCACCCCAAGGTCCGTCTACCTGAAACATAGCGAACTAACAGCGCGGCAGGGCCGGAGCCGATAATGAATTCGTTACCCGCGTAGTCACCTCCACCCTTGAACACGGCACCCTGCATCGCTGCCAATATGTCGCCTTCAAAGGCCCCGGGCCGAGCAAGCTCTATAGCTTGATCTAATGCGTCATCAGCCAATTCCGCAGCGCGACGTGCATAGGCAATCTCTTGCGGGCTTTTGACCGACCGCAACTCGTCAATCAGTTGAGAGGCATCGTTGAGCGTGCAAAATCCATCAAGGGATTTTTCGATGAGCCGCCAGTTGTGAGCAGTTAAACCATAGCTTCGGTATTCGATGCCAAGCCTATTGCCTTTACACTCCTTGTCCACAAGGAGTTCTTTTAAGCACTCTCCCGGATTAACCCCTTCTACGTCATACCATAATCGGATATCTGTGATGTCTGATGTGTACTTTGCCTGTCTCAGATCGGGCAGCCGGGTCAATAGTGTCGTGTTCCCGTCGGTGTCCATGTACAGGCACTGAAACATGCCAAAGCCAAAGGAATCGTAACCGGTTAAGTAGTACATGCTCTCCTGCTTGAAAATCAGTATTCCATCAAGCCCAGCTTTTGTCATTGCAGCTGTCGCCGATCTACGACGGTTGTTCATCTCGGTTTCATCAAAATGCAGTGGCATGTATGGTTCCCATGTTGTACCGTATACACGGGCTAATATGCGCACAGACCAATCTGCTTTGCAATTACCATCGCTTCTCTTAGTCCGAGGGAGGATCTTGCTGACGGTCTTCATCGTCATGGCTGTGGTTGGGTGCACCAGCATCGGCCCTAAAACCATCCCACGCGACCGGTCCGACTACATCGATAGCGTTGCGACCTCTTGGAAACGCCAAACCCTACTCAATATCGTCAAGCTTCGTTACGCCGATGCACCTGTGTTCTTAGAGGTGGCGCAAATCGTAAGTGGTTACACTGTGCAAAGCACAATTGCAGCTGAAGCGGGCCTGACTGATTTTCAAGATCGCGTGCTTTTAGAGGCGGAGGGATCGTTCACAGATCGCCCAACCGTGACTTATTCACCCTTAACTGGAGACAACTTTGTCCGCAAGTTGTTATCACCCATCCCACCGGGGGCAGTGTTGTCCCTTATTCAAGCCGGTTGGGCCGCCGATCTAGTGCTGAGAACGACAGTGCAAGCGGTGAATGGACAGCGCAATCAGTCCGGCTTGGAGCCGCGCCAGACTCCAGGGGATGAAGATTTTTATCTATTGATAGAACTTTTGAGGGAGATCCAGCGATCAGGAGCGTTCGGCATGCGGGTGGAAGAGCGCGACGACATCAAGGATACAACGGTATTGTTTTTCTATCACGAAACTCTGGATCCGAATGTCGCTGTCATGATTTCTTCGCTTAAGGATGTGCTGGGCCTGGATCCACAGGCGCAGCGTTTTAAGGTCGCCTATGGTGCAATACCAAGCGGGAAGGACGAAATCGCGATCTTGACCCGTTCGGCGATTCAAATCATGATGGAAATAGCCTCCTACATCGAGGTGCCGCCACAACACTTGACGGACAACCTCACCCGACAAACTACGGCTGTAGAAACAGATATCGAAGCCGAGATAACCCCGTTGATCCGAATAAAAAGTGGCCCGGAAAAACCGGCCGCCACTTTCGCGGAAGTGGAATATGAAGACCATTGGTTTTGGATCGAGGCCGGTGACTTTGGGTCGAAAAGGATATTTACATTCCTAATGCTGATCCTCATGCTTTCCGAAACCGGGCAGGGCGGCAAGCTCCCAGTGTTGACCATTCCCGCTGGTTAACCGACGCGATAGATACCGGGCATGAGAACGCTGGTTTTAGTTTTCTCGCTGGCCTTTTCCCAAAATGTTTTCGCACAAGGTGTTTGGTTTAAGACGACCGACGGCTGCACTGTATGGAACGCCAAACCAAGGCCCGACGAGACCGCTACGTGGAATGGACCGTGTGTTTATGATCGAGCCAACGGATACGGTGTATTGGTGTGGGAATTGGAAAAAGAGGGAGTTAGATTGAAAAGCCGCTACGAGGGGAGGATGCGGAACGGTAAACGACATGGACAAGGGGTGTATGTTGGAGCTGATGGCGCCGTTTATGAAGGGGATTTTAAGAATGGGAAGCGCCACGGCCGAGGCGTGTACACGGACGCCGAGGGAAATCGTTATGAGGGAGAGGTTAGAGACGGCAAGCCAAATGGCCGCGGTGTGTTGTTGTATGCAGATGGTGGCCGGTACGAGGGTAACTGGCAGGACGGCAATCCCCATGGGCACGGGGTATTCGACTTCAAGGACACGACTCGTTTCGAGGGTGAGTTTGTCAAGGGGCAACCAAAAGGCATTGGTCAATGTCGGGCTTTAGATGGCAAAGAGGGGGAGTGTGAATTTCGGGATGGACAATTTATAGGATGGCGTTAGCATAACTCTCGCCAAGGCGCAGAGCACGCAAAGAGAATAGCTTAACCGGCGGGCATCATCTAGCTTATCAGTTGACTCGGCAAGGCCTTGATAGAGGAACAGAACGAACTGACTCAACTACCAAGAGATAGGCTTAGCGCACTTGGCGGCTTTGCGAGAGAAAAATAACCAGCTTGAATTACCCGCAAAGTCTTTTTTGGTATTTTTACTGCTTTTTTGCGTATCCGATTGATCTGAGTGCCTCGGTGATTTCGTCCAGAATTACCGGGTCATCGATAGTAGCGGGCATTTTCCATTCTTCTACGTCAGCGATCTTCTGTATGGTGCCCCGCAGTATCTTGCCGGAACGGGTTTTGGGCAATCGTTTTACAACCACTGCTTGTTTGAAAGCAGCTACAGGTCCGATCTGATCACGAACCATCTGCACGATCTCTCCTACAATGGCGTCGTGACCCCTTTCACAGCCGGCATTCAATACCAAGAAACCAAGAGGAATCTGTCCTTTGAGTGAATCCGCTACACCAGTTACCGCACATTCGGCAACATCTGGGTGCGCCGATAGAACTTCTTCCATTGCTCCTGTCGATAAGCGGTGTCCAGCAACATTGATGATGTCGTCGGTGCGTGACATTACAAACACATACCCTTCCTCGTCGATGAATCCTGCGTCTGCGGTTTTGTAGTAACCGGGAAAATCCGCCAGGTACGCTTCGTGGTGCCGCTGTTTTGCATTCCACAGGGTAGGAAACGTGCCCGGGGGCAGTGGCAATTTAACTACGAGGGCACCGATCTCGCCCGCTTCAACCTCCTTAAGATCATCACCAATGACCCTTAAGTCCCAGCCTGGCACCGGTTTGGTGGGCGACCCTTCCTTCACTGGCAGCAGTTCTATACCTTTGCAGTTCGCACAGATAGCCCAACCCGTTTCTGTTTGCCACCAATGGTCTATGACAGGGATTCCCAGCTTGCTTTCGGCCCACCTTAGTGTATCCGGGTCGCATCGTTCGCCGGCTAGATACAAGGTTTCCAGCCCAGACAGGTCATAGTCTTTGATGAGTTTTCCTTCTGGGTCCTCTTTTTTAATGGCACGAAAAGCTGTCGGCGCCGTGAACAAACATTTCACTTTGTGCTGAGCGATGACTCGCCAGAAAGCTCCGGCGTCGGGCGTGCCGACAGGTTTACCTTCATACAGAACGGTTGTATTACCGTTGAATAGGGGTGCATACGCAATGTAAGAATGTCCGACTACCCAGCCCACATCGGAACCGGCCCAATACACATCACCTGGATCAATGTCATAGATATTTTTCATCGACCACTTTAGCGCAACAACGTGGCCTCCATTGTCACGCACAATACCTTTTGGCTGCCCGGTGGTCCCTGAAGTGTAGAGGATATACAGCGGGTCGGTAGCAGCAACCGGTGTGCAATCGTGTGGTTGTGCCGACGCCATCAGCACCCGCATGTCGTGGTCACGACCGGCGATCATCGAAGCAGTGGCTTGGTCACGTTGGAGAATAATACAGGCGTTGGGTTTATGCTCGGCGGTATCGATGGCTTCATCTAATAGCGGTTTGTATTCGACTACGCGACCGGGTTCGATGCCACAGGACGCGGAAACGATGACTTTGGGTTGCGCATCATCGATTCGGACTGCGAGTTCGTTGGCAGCAAAACCGCCGAATACTACCGAGTGCACAGCGCCGATCCTCGCACACGCCAGCATGGCGATCACGGCCTCCGGTACCATAGGCATGTAAACAATTACGCGGTCGCCCTTTCCCACGCCGTATTCGGACAACATGCCGGCAAAGCGAGCAGTCTCGTCTAAGAGCTCGCTGTAAGTATAGGTTCGTTGCTGGCTGGTTACCGGGCTGTCGTAAATGAGTGCGGCCTGATCACCGCGTCCGTTCTCTACGTGTATATCGAGCGCGTTGTAGCAGGTATTTAGTTCACCGCCGGTGAACCACCGATAGTAGGGTGCATCGCTGTCATCAAGTACTTTCTCCCATCGCTTATACCAGTGGACCGCCTCGGCTGCCTCGCTCCAAAACTGTTCAGGGTTGGTGATTGATTCTTTATATATACGATCGAATGTAGTCATTGGAATGTCCTAGATTGGTGACAGGCTGTTGGTCTCGACGTTGGCACACTATGGTCTACGGTGACCCTCCCGCTGATTTTACGCAAACCGTTAATCGCTGGAAACCGCTATGGTTGGGTGACGAGCCCGCAAGCCCGTATTTTGTAAAAAGGTGGATGTTTGGCCGAAGAAGAATACCGAAAATAATGCGTTAGTCCGTGATCGGTTCATATTTGATAGAGTACGCTTCGTCCTGGTTGGTTTTAGGTATAGCTATGATTGATGAAATCACGGATATAGAAACAGCTGCGTTGGCGGACCTTCAAGCCGCCGCGACTGAAGAGTTGCGAGCTCGATTGAAGATCAGCGTAGACCACGACCAAAATAGATTGGTCTCAATGGCGGCTGTGTTACCGCCTAGCGCGATTGTTGTGAATAGAACCATCGGTCTAGGATTGAACGCCCCGGCAACCCGCTCTTCCGTCGAAGCTGTAGTAGATGCGTATCGAAACGCGGGTATTACCCGATATTTCGTGCACGTGCACCCGAAAGCCGAACCGGCTAACCTGAAACAATGGTTGAGTGAACTTGATTTGCGACAAACTCGAGGTTGGGTCAAATTCAAAAGAGGGCGAGACGCACCACCGCCATCAAAAACAGATCTGCAAATTCGCCGTGCGGTCGACAGTGACCGAGAGGCCTTCGGTCGTACGCTCGCCGATGCCTTCGATCTTGGCGAGGCGGCAGCGCCGTGGATTGGTCAGCTGATAAACCGACCGGGTTGGTACAACTATATGAGCTTTGACGGTGACATCGCGGCGGGGACAGGTTCGATGTTTGTCAAAAACGGCGTAGCCTGGATGGATTGGGCGGCGACCGATCCAAAGTTTAGACGGAGGGGAAGCCAATCCGCTATCTTGGTACAACGCATTAGCGATGCATTAGACCTGGGCTGCCATTTATTGGTTACAGCGACGGGAGAAGAGGTGCCCGGTGATCCACAGCATTCTTATCATAATATCCAGCGTAAAGGATTCGAACCTGCCTATGTGGTAAGGAACTATGCGCCACCCAAAAGTGCAGGGAATCTCTAACGTTGCTTTTCTGAAATAGCATGCCCTATTTCAAGAGGTCATTCTCTCGGAATAGAACGGAAGCACACTGCTGTTCGGAATAAAAAGACTACGCCTGGATTCCCGCTAAAGACATGCAGGAATGACGCGGTCTGTATCTAGTAGAACAAACCTTAACGCTGTACCTAGTATCGAGTGCGTTACTGTTATTTGTTTTGACTAACCGCTAGATACAAGCTGCTCGCTACTTTTATGTAGGAGCGGCACCCTCGCCGCGATTAACCGGATCACTCAATACTCCATCGGATAGTCGTTTTTCTCCCACCAAGCGACACCCTCGTCTAGAACAGCCGTATTCATAAAGCCGGCACGCCTAAGCTCGTCCGTCAACTTGTCTGAATAGGCATGGGGACAGGCACAATAAGAGACAATCCACGTGCCGTCACGCGGCAATCTATCAATGGTCGAAGCTGCATCGTGGTGTGGGGCGGATATGGCCCCCGGTATGCGTCCTTCATCCCAGTTCGATGTGGGACGGGCATCCAGTATGATCAATCGCTCACCTTTTTGCATGGCTTCGTCTACTTGTTCTGCCGATACATACCGACCCGCACGCAACTTGAATTTGGGGGAAGATCCTTCAGGGTTAATAACCACGTTTTGAGGGCTCGTGTGGACCGGTTTGGTCACACGTATGACAATATCTTGCTGCCAGCTGCGAATAAGGGCGACCAAGTTGTCGACGGTTTGTTCTGAAAGCTGGTTCCTGAATGCAACCATCGGTGTGCCCCGCCGTCCCTGCAGAATCGCCCAGCGGATCTGACCGTCAGACGCGCTAGCCAGAAACTCCGGATTATTCAGGCTGACCGCCGTCACGCCCTCGCCCCGTTGGCCGTGGCACTCTGCACAATGTTCGGTAAATTCGGCTTGACCTACCTCAACATTACCGGACCGGTGTCCAGTGGGGATGCTAACCGACTCCTCCTGCTGCCAACTCCGCATCAGGGTAACCAAAAGATCGATTTCAGCATCCTTGAGTGGGCCATTGTAGCGCTCGGCATGGGCCGCCATCGGTGTACCCGGGCGCCCGTTTGCGATGCTGCGCCAAAGGAATTGGTCACTGACAGAAGCGAGAAAATCCTGATTGGACAGCGCTGGAGCGTTGTCCGCTATGTACCCTTCGCCGGTTTTCCCGTGGCACAGGGCACAATGGATTTGATAAATATTTTTTCCTTGCCCTAATTCGCTATTCCGTCGTGCATCCTGTTGCGTTGTCTCGGGTTGCTCATTGGATCCAGCATCCTGTGCTTGAACCATCGCTGACATAACAAGAGTGCTTGAAAGAGCTAATATAAAGGATTTCCATGTTTCGGAATGTCCACAAGGAGAATATTTGCTATTCATTCTTGATGTTTCACTACCCTAATCTATCCATTTTACTACTGTGTTGTTCGCTCGGCTTCTTTAAGCTACATCGCATAGTCGGCAATTTCTACTCTCGCTAGATCATATATTTAATAGGATCCGATATCGAACTCTGGAACTTATTGCGAGTCGGAGCCTGTAGCGGTACCACAAACTTGGTAGTGCAATTGACAACTCGACCCAAACACATGACACTTGAATGAGGTGTTTCTGAGCAAGAATGAGGATAGGTGAGTGTCAGGAGTTGGTATAAGGCGAATCGGACTCACAATCGCTGCCGTTACCGGGTGGTTGAACCCGAGTATTGCCTGGGGTGATTCACAGAATGAGG
>JASJAT010000217.1 GCA_030066885.1 Arenicellales bacterium
GATCCCAGACCTTACGAACTTGCGGTTCAGCGAGCCGAGGCCCGTCTTGAAATCGCTGGATCAGAAACCGGTGCGGATACTGCGGATGTGGCTGCTGCTGAAGCATCACTCGCCCAGGTACGTGCACAATTGCTCAAAGCCGAACAGGACTTCGAGCGCATGGAGCGCATCTTTGAGCAGGAACCCGGGGCGGTGTCGGCAGTTGACCGTGACGCGGTCCGGGCCGCCAGAGAATCTGCTATAGCCAATGAAGCAAGTGCCATCGCCGAACTAGAAAAAGCCAAAGAGCGACTCGGGGTGGGCGGCGAAGAGAATCCCAGAGTGCGTGATGCCGTTGCGGCACTGGAACAGGCCCGAATCGATCTTGCCGAAACCATACTGTACGCCCCGACCAATGGGGTCATCGTAAACCAGGAACTGGAAGCTGGACGCTATGCCAAGGCGGGCAGTCCGGTTATGACACTCGCTTCTTACTCCGCCGTTTGGATCGAGGCATATCTACGCGAGAACAGCCTCGCCAATATTCAACCCGGTGATCCGGTTGACATCGCCCTGGATATGCTTCCCGGGAAAATATTCGAAGGCGAAGTCGTCAGCAAAGGAACCGCCGTCCAGAACCCCGCCAAGGGTTATGTCGGTGGGCTGGCTAGTGTTAGCGGTTCCAGCGGCTGGCTGCGGGATTCTCAACGTTTTCCTGTGGTGATCCATTTTGCCGATGAAAGCGCCTACGGCTACCGGCCCGTGGGCGGGCAGGTCGATGTCCAAATCTACACGCAGAGCAGCAACTTTATCCTGAATGCTCTGCAGTGGTTCTGGATACGTTTGATGAGTTGGTTGTCTTATGTCTACTGACGCTTCAGCGGCATCAGTACCGGCGTCATCGTGGGCCAACGACCTACGTATGGTCCGCGTGCTGCGATTTTCCGTGGGCGTCACGCTTGCAGCGGCGGTTGCGTTTGCCTTTGCATGGCCGATCTATTTCCTGACGCCGGTACTGACTATCGTTTTTCTCGAACAATCGGTACCTGGAGTTTCACACCGCGGTTGGGATTTGGTGGCGTACGTACTCACCGCAGTCTTTCTGGGGATGATTTTTACACAGGTCCTGCAGAGGTACCCGATAGTCTTCGTCCCATTGATGGGCTTAGCCCTGTTCTCGCTGTTCTATCTAGTGGGGCGGCAGGGGCCAATCATTTTTTCGATGCTGTGCCTTCTGTCCTTGATCATCCTCCCGATGGTAGGACAGGTTTACGATCCACTGATACCGTTTGCCGCCGGTTACTTCGCGCTGGGGGCTGTCGTCGCGGTCCTGGCGTACAAGCTCGTATTCCCCCTCTTTCCCGATCCGCCGGGCAGCCCGGAACCACCGGCGTGGACATTTCAGCCCGGATATTCGCCGGTGGCGGCCCGGGGTGCACTGATGAAGACGATAGTACTGCTGCCTGTCGTGGTTATCTTTCTTGCGTACGAACTGAAGGGACACCTGCTGGTGCTCATCTATACCATGGCCATTGTCATCGATATCGACACGTCCCATGCCGGCTGGCATCACGGTGTCACCTATATGGTCAACACGATCGTCGGTGGGGCGGCCGCACTGGTGGTCTACTGGATGCTGGTCGCGGTGCCGGAGTTCCACTTTTTCGTGATCCTCTTTTTTACCGTAATGTGGGTCATTGCCGGCATGATCTGGTCCGATCACCCACTGGCAAAAAACATGGCGTCCGCAGGTATCGCATTTACGATACTCCTGGCCAGCAGCATCGCGCCCGGGGCGAATTTCGCGGATAATTTCGTTATCCGGTTCTTGATGATATTCCTGGCATCCCTGTACGTGACAGGTGCGATGTTGTTACTTGAACGGTATGTGTTCAGTGATAACAATTAACGACTACTGAGCCCCAATCAATTAATAATCAATAATCGGAGCATCGGATGTACGAAAACCTTGCGGTCCTCGCCGTTTTCGCTTTCCTTTTCAGTATTGTTGCCGGAGGCCTGGAACGCACTCCCTTCTCAGGCCCCATCATCTTTACAGCGTTTGGCCTTATCTTCGGCCCGATTGGGCTGGGTCTGCTGGACCTCACCGTTGATACCCAGGGACTACGTTACATTGCCGATCTCACCCTCGCCCTGGTGTTGTTTGTAGATGCCGCCAACGCCGATCTTGGCGTGCTAAGAAAAGGTTCGCATATTCCGCAGCGCATGCTGCTGATTGGGCTGCCCCTGGTGATTATTTTTGGGATTGCATTGGGCGCACTGTTCTTCGATGGGCTGGGCTTCTATGAGCTGGCCATCCTGGCTACGATACTTGCAGCGACCGACGCGGCACTGGGCAAGGCCGTAGTAACTAACAAGAAGGTACCGGCTCGTATACGAGAAGGCCTGAACGTTGAAAGTGGTCTCAACGATGGGCTCTGCGTTCCCATACTGTTTACATTCATTGCTCTGGCCACCGGTGCCCAGATCGAAGGTGGCAGCACCATGCTGGCAGTGACTCTTGTGGCCAAAGAAATCGGTATTGGTCTGGCAGTCGGCCTGGGGATGACCGCACTCGGTGTGTGGTTGATCAAAATGTGCGACAAACGGGATTGGATCAGCGAAATCTGGCTGCAACTAACCGTGGTGGCCCTAGCGGTATCCTGTTTTGCGATTGCACAGAGTCTGCACGGTAGTGGTTACATCGCTGCTTTCGTCGGGGGTATCTTGTTCGGATATCAGACCAAGGTGCATACCCACAAACTGGTATTTGCGAGCGAAGGCACAGCTGAAGCCTTGGCGCTCGTGACCTGGGTTGCTTTTGGGGCCGCGGTGGTGGGTCCTTTCTACGAATATTTTAGTTGGCAGGTCGTGGTGTATGCTCTGCTGAGTCTGACAGTCATTCGCATGCTGCCGATGTTTCTGTCACTTTCGGGGACCGGGGAATCGAATGACAGCAAACTGTTTTTGGGTTGGTTCGGGCCACGGGGTCTGGCCAGTATTGTCTTCGTTATCATCGTCCTCGGCAACGATTTGCCGGGTGGCGGCACAATCGCAGTGACGGTTGTTTGCACCGTGACCTTGAGCATCTTACTGCATGGGATCACAGCAAATCCCTTCTCAAACTGGTTCGCCGCCAGGGTAGCTGCCCATGAATCCGCAGGGCAAAGCACCTGATTTTGCTATCTCGCCGTTACCAGATCATGAAACACCCTCGCTAATCATGCTTATGGGTATAGAAGGGTCACAGAATCTCAAACGAAAAAGTAACCGTAACACCAAATGAAATCCATCCGCTATGGCTTCGACTGTAGATTAAGAATCGCCATCGATCGGATAAAAATTGTTTCTTATTGATAGGAGGTACCGAATGAGAATTCCTGGAGACAAACGGGTCGTATGTTTAACCGGCAACGTCTGGACAAAAGAGCGTGCCTTTGACCCCCGGAGACTGCTAGAAGAGCACGGATTCCGTCAACCCAACTGGTTTACCACTGGCTTGCCGACCACCGCGGAGGGAGTTCATGCCGTTACGCCTGGAGATTTTCGACTCGGTAAGATCGAAGACAGAATCCTGGCACACATTGATTTCGGCGGAGACACGTACGGTATAACAAAATCGGATCTCGAAGAGGCATTAACAACCGCGAAAGAGGGAGCAATCGTTGTCGGTCCACAGGATATCGTGGCGCAGGTCGCCGACGCGATTCGAGAAGCCGTCGTGTTTACAATAAAGAGCGAGAATATGAACCTCTCGCGCCACCTGGAAGAAGCGAACAAACGAGGTCAGGTACACCGAATCGACGTGGACACGTCAGCCACGAGAGCCTGGGATAAGGCAAATGATTTGATTTTGGAAACTTTGGGCTTGTCCCGGTGACACTTGGGACGTGTGTCGAGAGAGAAATTCGGACCCAACAAGCCTTCGCCGAACACACGGAGGGTTAGGAACGGTATTCCGCCATTAGAAGAGATACTTTTTCGCTTCCTTGGTGAAGTCCCTCAGTGGCGGTAACTCCTCGGGGTTAATGCGTACCATCATAATGATTGCCCTTTCGCCATCGGAAACTGAAACTTCCTGCAGCGAGAGCGTGCGGGCTGAGGGTGACGACCCTTCCTCAACTTTTCGGCCCATTTGATCGAGTGTGATGTGCATTGGCCTGATGCGAAGATGTGATTCCGGTGACTTCAAGGTCTCAGCGCACAAGTCGACATAGTCATTCAGCGTAGTCGGTCGTACAGCTACTTTATCGAGCTCCGCCTCGATCCGCACAACTTCCCGCTCAACCGTACCGATCTCTTGTTGCGGCAGGTCTTCGATCGCAGGAGCCAGCCCGAGGCTCCCCTCACGCAGGCGTCGTAGCTTGGCCTCAAGCAGCTGTTGATTTCGCCGGGCGGTGTTGCGTTCCTCCTTCATGTTGGCAAGTCGCGCCAGCGCAGCGGAGATCAATTCATCGTATGCTAACCGCTTCAGCTCCCATTTATACAAGTCCTCATCCATATTGGGCGCTACGAACTTGTGCGCGTGAAAGTTGAATACATGCTGCATGACGTCGCGTCGAACGATTTCACCCTCCAACTGCATCCCCAGGGACTGCTGCTCTTCATGCTTTACCGCAAGCAGCGCGTGTACAGGTTCGAAGGGCACGGTGCCCCGCGCTTTGAGGAACATATTGATGGCCTGACTGGAGGACAAAACCTCCCTGATGTGTTCGACTGATGAAAAGAAGGCCCGCAACCGCGGGTCGGCAAGATAATTTGCTCGTGCGATCACCGCCGGTTCCGTAATTGAATCGATTAGGTCGATGACGTATTCGACACTGCACTCCACGGCCGGGCGCAGCTTGTCATAGTATCCAGATACCCCTCTCATCCTAGGATCCGTCCCTTCCACCAGTCGGTCCGTGGCCTTTCGGAGCAGAGTGGTATCCAGCCTCTTTGTCGAAGGTGGTGATCTGCCGAATATGGATTCCAGAAGTTTGATCATCAGTCAACCGCCATATGGATCGCCAATCCCGGTGCAGAGTCTATTCGATTTGTGCGGGATCATTGATCGATATTCTCTACGATCACAAAATCACATAGCAAAATGTGCACACTAGCGTAGGCATGGTAAGTGAGCATGAACCTCATGATACAAAATTGGGATACATCCGTAAGACAGGGGCGTCCTAGCTAGACTTTTTTTCAAAGAGAGGTCTCAGGATCTCAAACAAAAATGCGGTCGAGACACCAAACAGAATTAATCCACCCATGGCCTCGAACGTAGCCAATAATTGCCAGCTTTCAGACACCGTGATGTCACCATATCCTAGCGTCGTGGCCGTTACCACGGAAAAGTATAACGACTGCTGGAATTCGGTGAATTCACCAACGATATAGTAGATTGCAGCCCAACCGTATGCCTCAACGGTATGAACAACAACGATGAAAAGCACCGCGACGCATAGATAAAATATTGTCTTAACTATCGCGTCGGTAACTCGGGTGGATGTGGTTAATTGATTCAATTTGTTTGCCAGATAGACCAACGCGGTAACGTGAAATACTACGCTGACGATGATCATCACTGTTCCGATTAAGATTTGATTTTGGAGCATCGTTTACTTCCTTCAGTTTAGAAAGGTCATCTACTCGACTTGCGTTTTCCGCAAATTGACTACTCGCGATGAGCAGCTGAGCGATGCAACACCCTCTGCAGCAGACTCAATGCTGATATTGCAACGCCAGCAAGAAGCACGCCGACCAGTTCTCCCACGATCTTCTCGTTTGCAATGGCGTGCCCCATCTCAGGTTCCATTAGACCCCAAGGATAAGAGATCATAACGAATAAGGCTCCAACAGCGGGTGCGAAGCTCACCCGAACCAGGGCGAGGGCAAAGAAAGACGACACCGCCTCTACCAGCTGACCCGCAATGGATTCAGGGAATAGCGCGCCCAGGTAGAATCCATTCAGCGAGATTGAGGATCAACAAGGCTCCCACCATAATGATAGAAGCCCAATTTAGGGTCTACCCGTTTCCAGTCATATCCGAACATCAGTAGTGACCTTGAGCGATCCTGTTAATCAGACGGCAGAATCGGTGTTGGCTCACCAACGTAACCAAGATGAAGTGTACGTGTTTAGGTATAAAGGAAAGCGGCTTAGTAAGATGAACAACATCGCGTGGAAGCGTGCGCAGGTACGCGCTGCACAACGCCAACGACCTAGCAGATTGAGTGAAGAGAAATAGAGCGCCTTAGGTTTTTAATCACAAGGATATGCGTCCTTGAACGCCTCCACCGCTAATGGGGCAGCATCTTTATGTAGGTCGATGGGGTGTTGCTTTAAATATGTGATTACGACCGTAATCATTTGATTAACATCGATATCGTCAGGAAAACATGCAGAGCTTAACTGCATCGAGGCCTTCAAGGTGTCAGTACAGGTACCCACCGCCGAGACCGTTGGATCAAGATCAGACGCCAGCGCCTGTGTGCAAAACCCGACTAAATCAGCTCCGTTATATGGGGCTTTTGTATCAGCGATTGCTGCGGGAACCAAGGCAAAGAGCAGAATTAAGAGCTTCATTAAATATCCTCTTGGTAGGCTAATACCGTGATCTAGTATTGAGGTCTTCGAGAATCTGTTCTAAGACACCCTCTTAAGTCTCGGATCGCTTGGCTCTATTTCTCACACGCCATTACAAGGATTCTTACGCCTTTACAGGTGCGGGAATGCGAAACAAGATCGTGTAAAGAACCGGCACGACAACCATGGTGAGTATGGTGGCGATGATTAAGCCGAATATAATGGTAACGGCCATGGCGACGAAGAACGCGTCAAACACCAGCGGGATCATACCGAGCGCGGTGGTTAAGGCCGCCATCGCAACTGGACGCAATCGGCTCACACCCGAATCCATCACTGCCTGAAACGGGCTGTCGAGCTGTTTCTTCTGTATCTCAATCTCGTCGATCAGGACAATGGCGTTCTTAATGAGCATCCCGGACAAACTCATGAATCCGAGTAGCGCCATGAATCCAAACGGTTGATTGGTTATCAGCAGTCCGAGGGTGACGCCGATGAGCGCCAACGGTACGCACAACCATATCGCTAACGGCTGGCGTAATGCATTGAACAGGCCTATGACTATTAGAACCATGGTCAACAGGAAAAACGGGAGGCTAGCCATGATCCCCGCCTGCGCTCGATTTGAATCACGGTACTCGCCCCACCACTCCAGTTCGTAATCGGGCCCAAGTTCGATTGCCTCCACCAAGGGTCGGAAGCGGGCAAACACGGTGCTGGCCTGCTCGGTTTTTGGCTCAGCCAGCACGGTAATGGTTCGTTTTCTATTAAGCCGCTGAATAATTTCATTCTCGAAAACAGTATCAAAGCCGGACACTACCTGGCGCAGTGGTAGGGCTTGCCCGGCGGCCGGGCTCCAGATCTGAATATTGTTGATGCTGGCTACATTCCCGTGCTCACGTTCGGGTGCGCGCATGATGATCGGCAGCAGCTCGTCGCGTTCGCGGAATACGCCCAACGGCTGGCCCTGGAATGTACTCATCACAGCGCTGGCCACATCGGGCCGCCCGATGCCGGCACGGTTTGCCTCTTCCTCGGCCATCACGGGTTGAACCAACTTAACCTGTTGCCGCCAATCGGAGCGAATCGCTTTGGCGCCACCATCGTTGTGGAGAATATCTTCGATTTCCGCTGCCACATCGCGCAGTACATCCAAATCAGGCCCGCTTACTCGCGCCTGCAGCTTGGCCGAACCAGGACCAAGCAGGAAGCGTTTAGCATAGATCAAGGCGTCCGGGAACTGATCCTTTAGTTCCTCTTCGATTTTGGGCATGAGATTGTCAATTACCCGATAATCGTCGACGTCCACCAAGAACTGCGCGTACGCGGAATTCAGTTTCTCCGGTTGATAGGTCAAAAGAAATCGCAAGCCTCCAGATCCGGCTAGGGTCGATACATGAGTCACACCGTCCTGCTCAAGCAGGTATTTTTCGACTGTATCGGCAGCCTCGACCGTATCATCGATGTGGGTCCCCTGGGCTAACCAGAAATCAACGGTAAACTGCGGGCGGGTTGAGTCGGGGAAAAAACTTTGGTTGACGAACTGAAAACCCCACAGCGAAGCTCCAAAGATCGCCACCACCAC
>JASJAT010000218.1 GCA_030066885.1 Arenicellales bacterium
TGTTTCAACACTTTAACTTATTTCCGCATCTCACCGTCCTTGAAAACTGTACTCTAGGTCCGATCTGGGTACGCAGGACGCCCAAGGCCGAGGCACAGGAATCCGCAATGCAGTATTTGGAACGAGTCAAGATCCCGGAACAGGCCGAGAAGTTTCCGGGACAACTCTCCGGTGGCCAGCAACAGCGCGTGGCCATTGCCCGGTCCCTGTGCATGAATCCCAAGATCATGCTGTTCGACGAGCCCACTTCAGCTCTCGATCCGGAGATGATCAAGGAAGTGCTGGACGTCATGATCGAGCTGGCCGAAAGCGGCATGACCATGCTGTGCGTCACCCACGAAATGGGATTTGCCACCGCCGTGTCACACCGCGTTATCTTTATGGACTACGGTGAGATCATCGAACAGAATGAGCCAAAAGAATTCTTTGAGAATCCCCAACACGATCGAACCAAACTGTTCCTAAGCCAGATTCTCAGTCACTAAAATAGAAGTACCTGGTCTTTAGTAACTAGTAGCGAGATCCAAACCTCGAACGGACCGAGGCAAATTCGTTCTGCCTACCCCATTAAATAATGGGCTTGCGTCCCTGTGAGGTGATAAACTAAAACCGTTGTATAACCATCGAGTGAGGAAACTATGTTAAAGAAAATACTATTCACCTTTGTCTGTGCGGCGATCTCGACGACAGTGTTTGCCGCTGATGAAGTCAAAATCGGAATGCTTCAAGGCTTTACCGGACCCACCGAATCACTGGTGGCGCCAATGGCCTTGGGCGGCGAAATGGCGATTAAAGAGGTATCGGACAGCGGCCTGTTTTTGGGCGGCAAGAAAGTCGTTCCAGTAAGGGGTGACAGCACCTGCATCGATGCCGCAGCCGCCACGGCCGCGGCGGAAAGGCTGGTGACGTCCGAAGGCGTCGCGGGAATCAACGGTGCCACGTGCTCCGGCGCGACGACTGCGGTACTCAACAATGTCGTGCGCCCCAATGGTATCGTTATGATTTCACCGTCGGCCACGTCGCCGGCTCTGACAGCGATCGAGGACGACGGCTTCTTTTTCCGTACTTCGCCCTCAGATTCACGCCAGGGCCAGATCATAGCCAAGATCCTCGAACGGGAAGGAATTAAGTCAGCGGCGCTGACCTATACCAACAATGATTATGGCAAAGGACTAGCTGACAGTATCCAGGCTGCGTTCGAGGCTCGAGGCGGAAAAATCACTGCAGTCGCTGCACATGAAGACGGCAAGGCTGACTATTCTGCGGAGGTGGGCTCGCTGGCGGCGGCTGGTGGTGAAGTTATGATTGTTGCCGGCTATGTGGACCAAGGCGGTGCAGGTATGATCCAGGCTTCACTTGACAGTGGCGCGTTTGACAGGTTTGTACTGCCCGACGGCATGGTCGGTGAGTCCTTAACCAATCGATTCGGTGACGCCTTAAATAACTCCATCGGCACCAATCCCGGCACCGATAGCCCCGGCGCGGCTATGATGGCGAAAATCACCGCTGATAAGGATTTCGCGGGTGACGATCCGTTCGTGCCGGAGTGTTACGACGCCTCTGCACTGCTGCTGCTGGCGATGCAGTCTGCCGGCTCTACCGACAGTGCAGTGTACAAGGATCATGTGATGAAGGTCGCTAACGCACCCGGCGAGAAGATCTTCCCGGGTGAGCTGGCCAAGGCGCTCGAGATTCTGGCGGGTGGTGGCGACATCGATTACGTCGGCGGCTCAGCGGTCGAATTGATCGAGCCCGGCGAGTCAGCTGGTAATTTCCGCGAAACGAAGATCGACGGCGGAGAATTCAAGACGATGCAGTACCACTAATTGTCCCGAAATTAAATCTCGAATGAAACGGTCAGGACCACGTCCTGACCGTTTCTTTATTCGAACACGAAAAATGATCTCGGTGACGGATCTTTCCAAGTACTTCGGTGGCATCCACGCTGTCGAAGATGTAACCTTGAATATCGAAAAAGGCTCCATTACCGGCCTAATCGGGCCCAACGGGGCCGGCAAGACCACTCTTTTCAACGTCGTCGCTGGAGTTTTCAAGCCCACGTCCGGGAAGGTGTACCTAGACGGCGAGGACGTAACCGGTCTGGAACCACACCAGCTGTTCAAGAAGGGGCTACTCCGAACTTTTCAGATCGCTCACGAGTTCTCAACTCTAACGGTGCTGGAAAACCTCATGGTGGTACCGGGGGAACAGCCCGGCGAGCAGCTGCGGCATTCCTGGTTCAACTTCCACCGGGTGCGCAAGAACGAGGAGCGCATCCAGGAAAGGGCCCGCGAGGTCATCGATTTTCTTGAAATCTCTCACCTGGAGAATGAATTGGCCGGTAACCTCTCCGGGGGGCAAAAGAAATTGCTCGAGCTCGGCCGCACAATGATGGTCGATGCCAAGGTCGTTTTTCTCGACGAAGTCGGTGCCGGCGTCAATCGCACATTGCTGAAAACCATCGGCACATCGATACAGCGTCTGAACGAGGAACGGGGCTATACCTTCTGCATGATCGAGCATGATATGGATTTCATTGCTCGTATGTGCGACCCGGTGATTGTCATGGCCGAAGGAAAACTATTGACCCAGGGTACGATTGAAGAGATCAAGAACAACGAGGAGGTTATTGAAGCCTACCTCGGCACCGGCCGCAGACATATATCAAGTTCGGACGCATGAAGTTCCTCTCTGCAATCAATATGACGGGCGGTTACGGTGGGGCCGACATCATTCACAGTTGCGACATCACCGTCGAAAAGGGCGAGATCGCGGTCGTGGTAGGGCCCAATGGTGCAGGCAAGTCTACAGCCATGAAAGCCATATTCGGTATGCTTGACCTAAGCGAGGGTACGGTGACTCTCGACGGCAAGGATATCACACACATGGCACCCCAGGACCGGGTCCCCATCGGTATGGCTTTCGTGCCACAGAACCGCAATGTATTCGTCTCCCTGACGGTGGAAGAGAATCTCGAGATGGGCGCGTTCATCCGCGAGGACGATATCAGCGAGACCATGGAGCAGGTATACGAGCTGTTCCCCATGCTGAAGGAAAAACGCAACCAGCCGGCAGGTGAATTATCAGGCGGGCAGCGCCAGCAGGTTGCGGTGGGCCGAGCACTGATGACCAAACCCAAGCTGCTCATGCTGGACGAACCTACCGCCGGAGTATCACCGATCGTAATGGACGACCTCTTTGACCGGATCCTCGAGATTGCCAGGACCGGCATTGCCATACTGATGGTGGAGCAAAACGCCCGGCACGCCCTGGAGATCGCCGACCACGGCTTCGTCATGGTGCAGGGCGAGAACCGGTACACAGATACCGGAAAAGCACTGTTGGCGAATCCCGAAGTGCGGCGATCCTTTTTGGGGGGGTAATGGAGATTCTCAACGCGTTGGCGCTGCTTGCCAATTTCGTGGTCGTTCCCGCCACGGCCTATGGCGCGCAGTTGGCACTCGGTGCGCTAGGTGTAACGTTGATCTTCGGCATCCTCCGCTTCGCCAACTTTTCCCACGGCGAGCTGATGTCCTTCGGTACTATGGCGGTTATTCTGTTCACTTGGGTTCTTCAAGGACAGGGTGTGATCATCCATCCGTTACCGACTGCGTTGTTGGCGTTGCCCGTAGGGATCCTCGTAGCCATAGTACTGTCATTGACAACGGACCGGCTCGTGTTCCGGTTCTACCGCCGCAAGCGAGCCAATCCGATTATCTTCGCTATCGTCTCGGTGGGTGTGATGTTCGTTTACGCCGGTCTTGTGCGAATCGTTATCGGGCCCGACGACCAGAGCTTCGCCGATGGTGCACGTTTCATTATCACCGCCAGGGAGTTCAAGGAACTATCCGGCTTGGCGGAAGGCATTGCCATCAAGCAGACCCAGGTAGTTACGATCGCGGTCGCCGTCGCCGTCGTGGCCGCGATGTTCTGGTTCCTACAGAAAACCCGCTCCGGCAAGGCAATGCGTGCCTATTCAGACAACGAGGATCTAGCATTGCTGTCGGGCATAGATCCGGACCGGGTGGTCATGATTGCCTGGATCATTACTGCCGCACTCGCAACCATCGCCGGCACGCTGTACAGTCTTGACAAGATCTACAAGCCGTTTATTTTCCTGCAGATCCTGCTGCCCATATTCGCCGCGACCATCGTCGGTGGCATCGGCCAGCCGGTAGGCGCCATCTTGGGTGGCTTTGTGGTGGCGTATTCCGAAGTCATGTTGACTTACGCCTATAAGAAATTCCTTGCCTATCTTGGTCCATCAGGGTGGGCGCCCGATAGCCTGGTCCAGCTCCTTTCGACAGATTACAAGTTCGCTGTATCGTTCATAATTCTGGTCGTGGTGTTGCTGGTGAGACCTACGGGGATCATACGAGGGAAGGTGATCGGATGACGCGAAGAGGTGCACTCTATTTCGCCGTGATGGCGGCTTTACTGCTAGCGGTGGGGTTTTACCAGAGCTGGAACGTTGCTTTCGGCATTCTGAACCTGTGCCTGATATCCGCCATCATGGCCCTGGGTGTAAACATGCAGTGGGGATACGCCGGGCTTTTCAACGTTGGGATAATGGGGTTTACGGCACTGGGCGGCCTGACTGCAGTGCTCGTTTCCATGCCACCGGTGCCCGAAGCATGGGCGGCCGGCGGTATGGGCATGGTGCTGTCCTTCCTGATGCTGGTGGCAACGGTTGCAGCGATCATCTTTGCCCGCCGAAGCGTCCCGGCTTATCTAAAGACGCCAGCGACCATCGCGCTCGTTGTCGCGGGATTCTTCCTGATACGCATCTTTTATCTGCCTGCGGTAGGCCGCATCGAAGCGATCAATCCCGCCCATACAGGGTATCTCGGCGGGTTGGGCTTGCCCATCGTGTTGTCCTGGTTGGCGGGAGGTTTGGTGGCAGCCGGCGCCGCCTGGCTGATCGGGAAAGTCGCCCTGGGACTGCGGGCGGATTACCTGGCTATCGCCACGCTGGGTATTTCCGAAATCATTATCGCAATCGTTAAATATGAGGAATGGCTTACGCGTGGTGTTAAGAATGTAACTGGACTGCCCCGGCCCGTCCCCTACGAAGTCAACCTCATGGAAACACAATGGTTCATCAACTTCACAAACTGGCTCGGTGCCGCTGACATAGCGAATGCAGCGAGCATGTTCGTCAAGATCTGCTACGCAGTTTTGATCATGATTGTGCTGGGTATTGTGCTCTGGCTGGCAGAACGCGCGCTGAAATCACCCTGGGGACGTATGATGAGGGCGATTCGTGACAACCGCGATGCCGCCAGCGCCATGGGCAAAGACGTTACTCGCCGACACCTGCAGACATTTGTGCTCGGCTGTGCCACCTGCGGTATCGCCGGCGCTATGCTGACTACGCTCGACGGGCAGTATACACCAACATCCTATATCCCCCTGCGTTATACTTTTCTCATCTGGGTCATGGTTATCCTGGGTGGCTCAGGTAACAACTGGGGTGCCGTCCTGGGAGGGTTCGTAATCTGGTTCGTATGGATCGAGGCGGAGCCGTTCGGTAACTGGTTCATGCACACCATCACTCTACCCATGGGGGACGACAACTGGCTTAAACAGCATCTGATCGGCGGCGCCGCCTATACGAGGCTGGTTCTCATGGGTGCAATACTACTTATAGTGATGCGCTTCGCACCCAGAGGACTGATTCCTGAAAGGTAATCCTCATTCATTTTTCTCCGGAGCCATAGGAAAGACCTTCTTTGAGACAACTGTGCAGTTTCGCCCTGGTCTTTTGGACGTTAGCCGTCCCGGCTTTGGCCAAGGATCTGTTTCCGGAACCCATACCGGTAGGCAATATCGTGGTCCAAGTTCTACCGTATGTCACCGTCCCCGATTACATCGATGGCCGGCCGCCGAGACTAAATCTTCTGACACCTGATCCTACCGGTCGACTTTTTGTAAACGACCAGTGTGGGCCGCTCTACCACATCGACCGTAACAGTACCAACGTCACCCAATATCTGAACTTGGACGACTACCCTGGATTGCAGCTCACTTGTGCCAGCAAGCATCCCTATATCATCGAGACGGGATTTCAGAGTTTCGCTTTTCATCCCGACTTTGCGGAGCCCAATGCGGACGGTTTTGGTCGGTTTTATACGATCCATAGCTCGACTAATACAAGTTCGCAACCAGATTTTGACCTGGGTCGTGACGCTGGTTTTCATACCTTGCTTTTGGAATGGCGGACGGTGGACCCAGCAGCATCTACGTTTGCGCCTGCGGATTTGAACGCGCCGTACCGAGAGGTGCTTAGAATCAAGCAACCTTTCGATAATCACAACGGAGGCATGATTGGCTTCAATCCCACAGCCGGGCCTGGAGATGTTGACTATGGCAATCTCTATATGGCTTTAGGAGACGGCGGTGCGGGCGGCGATCCATTTAAAAACGGACAGAACCTGGCTACGCCTTTCGGTGCGTTGTTGCGTATTGAACCTCTAGGTAGCAACAGCAAGAATGGACAATACGGAATTGTTCAAGACAACGTGTTTGCCTCTGACAACGAGAATCGAACTCTCGGGGAGATCTATGCGTATGGATTAAGAAATCCTCAACGCTTTGGGTGGGACAGAAAATCAGGCGAAATGTACGTCGCAGACATCGGACAAAGCATCGTAGAAGAAATCAATCTCATAGTAAATGGTGGCAACTTTGGGTGGAATAAACGTGAAGGTAGCTTCAAGTACAAAGGCGACAGTGTCTCCGGGCTGATAGATCCGATTGCCGAATATGACCATACCAACCATGTTTACCGGCTTCCAACGAACATAGGTAATCGCGCAGTCACTATCGGTGATGTTGTGCGTAGCACCGATGTTACAGGGCTTGAAGGTCAGCTAGTGATCAGTGATTTTCCAACAGGGATTATTTTTACCCTTGATGTGGATAACGACCCGCTCGATGGTGGACAAGATGGGTTACGTGTGCTTCAGCTCATCGATGCGGAATTGAATCCCACAACGTTCGTAGAGCTCATCAATAAAGCGCGAGCACTCCGCAACCTGCCTCCGGTCGATCGTGTTGATCTCCGCTTCGGTTCCAATACGCCCGGTGCGGTCTATGTCCTGAATAAACACGATGGCACCGTGCGACGCCTGGCACCAGTTCCGGCGCCGAGCACCTGGCCTGCTTTGTCACTGTCCTCTGCTCGTGGTGGTTACCTGTCCCCTACGACTAGAAATGTATTCACTGGTAAAAAAGTACGTCAATAAGACAGACGACGGTCTGAACCATCTTCTTGGATTCTTGATGTCTAAGGATGCAGCGGTCTATCTTGTGAGCCTTACCGTTGTCTTCCTCATTGCCGGATCTACAGTATTTGACCGGGTTCTGCGCGAAGACGCTTACAATTTTATTGTCACCGGAATGCGTATAGCACACGGTGATTTTGGTTCATTTCAAAAACAGTCTATTGGCTGGCCGTTGTTTCTGGGTGGTGTGTTCTGGCTTACCCAAGTCGAAACTGTCTTCGGTGCCATGCGTATCGCCCGCTGGGTCACCATCCTCCTCACCGCGATAAGTGTCATCCCTTTGGCTTACATATGTCGGCACGCGCTACCAAAACGGCAATACGCTGCTGGATGTCTGTCAGTTCTGATCGTGTTTGCTTCAGCACCGTTGATTCATTTTATAGGTAAAAACGGCATGTCCGAACCTTTATTCATGCTCCTAGTCATGTCGGCGGTCCTGGTGTTTCTAAGTGGCAGCAACGCTTCACGCAACGGGGTGGTTGCTGCACTTCTGCTCGGCCTGGCATATTGGGTAAGACCCAATAGCTTATTTGTATTCATTGCCCTAATTGCATCTATTGGACTCCAGTGTTTGTTTGCCAATACATACAGGGCGCGGGATATCATCGTGGCCACATTAGTATTCGTAGCGGTGTGCCTGCCCTATTGGTTTGCACGATATATGGAGTTTGGAAGCGCGTTCGATTATGGGCCGAATTCAAAGTACTTTGTAGACAACTATGAACAGGTGTGGGCCGACAATATCGAGAATCCTTCGCTTTTAACTTATCTAACCACCCATAGTTGGTCGGAGATCTATCAAAAATTCATTGAACGGGGGATGCTTCAAGTAC
>JASJAT010000045.1 GCA_030066885.1 Arenicellales bacterium
GAGTGGTATTGTTTGTTCGCCTTAGAGAAGGGGTGAATTTGGATGAGCATTTAATCGACGAGATAAAAACTCGAATTAGAGAGAACACAACCATTCGACATGTCCCCGCAAAAGTCATTCAAGTTGCCGATATCCCGCGGACAAAAAGCGGAAAGATCGTCGAGCTGGCTGTTCGCAGCATTGTGCACGGCGAACAAGTCAAAAACAAAGAGGCGCTTGCTAATCCCGAAAGCCTGGAGTTGTTCAAAGATCTAGCGGATTTACAAACATGACTATCTTGTTATTTCATGTCCGGGAAAAAGAGAAACGCTCTCGCCAAGAAGCCAAGGTCGCAGAAGTGGTACAAGTGGGTACCGTTAACGGAGCTAAGGATGCAAAGCATACACCCCCGTACATGCGGGAACCCAGCTATATCGCGGCGAGGACGCCGCTCCTGCAAACTTTCGAGCTATGAGACCTCCACCTCTTTCTGGCAACCGAGTTCTGGATCTCACCAGACTTTTGCCAGGACCTTTGTGTACCCAGCATCTGGCAGACATGGGCGCTGACGTGATTAAAATTGAAGACACCCATACCGGGGACTATGCCCGTACCATGCGCGGATACTTCGACCTGGTTAACCGTAATAAGCGCTCGATGAAACTGGATCTCAAAAGCGAGCAGGGTCGTTCTACCTTTTTGAAGCTGAGCGAAACTGCGGATGTGATAGTGGAAGGATTTCGTCCAGGTGTTGTAGACCGATTGGGCGTGGGCTATGACGTGGTGCGCAGGGTCAACGAAAAGATCGTGTATTGTGCGTTGACCGGTTACGGTCAAACCGGTCCCTTCCAGCAGCAAGCGGGTCACGATCTGAACTATTGTTCATATAACGGAATAACTGAGCAAAACGGAGTTAATGATGCAATTCCGACCATTCCAAATCTGCAAATAGCTGATTTGCTTGGCGGCACGCTTAGCGCAGTGATGGGGATATTGGCTGGGTTGGTCGATGCCAAAACCACCGGACGAGGGCGGTATGTTGACGTTGCCATGGCAGACTGCTCTTTGGCCCACAGCATCATGGCACTGATGGACTTGAACGAGCGCGGTCGTCCCGATCCGCGAGGGACAGGAATGTTGTCCGGTGGGCTACCTTGGTATTCCATATATGAGACCGCTGATAAAAAGTATGTTGCACTCGGGGCATTGGAAAATAAATTTTGGGTTGAATTGTGTTCAACCCTTGGCAGGCCGGAATGGAGTGATCAACAATCAGCATCACCCGACGTATTGGAGCAGATCCGCAATGAGCTTAAGGATCTGTTTGCCACCCAAACCCAAGCCTATTGGATCGAGCGATTTGAAAAATCAGATTGCTGTTTCTCACCCGTACTCAGTCTGGATCAGACTGTCAAGCATGAGCAGTTCTTGGCCCGTGAGATGTTTGCTCATAACGATGAACGAATTCAGTACGCATTTCCGGTGAAATTCAATGACTATAAATTTGAGGTTAAGCGTCAAGCCCCAGAATACGGTGAACACACCGAAGAGCTGCTGTCGGAACTGGGCTACAGCTTCAGCGACATAGCCGATTTAAAGACGCAAGGTGTCATCTAGATTGGTAGCCGACGCCAAAGGTTGTGCATTGCCCTTATAGAAGCAAAGATAACTCTCGCAAAGACGCAAAGGACGCCAAGAAAGAAACAATAGTTATGTCCTATAACATCAAGGTTGACTCGTTGCGAGCTTGGCGTCTTGGCGAGAGTTTTTCTTTTTTGGCGTTTCAGAGCCTAGTAGGAGCGGCGCCATCGCCGCGATTAATCGGCTTCGTCAATCCATTGCAGTCTAGGGCGGCAGCGGGTAAATTACCCCGCCCCAAAATCAACATGTAGGATAACCAGCCCAGCAAGGTGCTTAAGAGATGAAAATACTAGTGCCGATCAAGCGCGTTGTGGATTACAACGTCAAAGTTCGCGTCAAGAGTGATCAGACAGGCGTGGAAACAGCCAACGTTAAGATGTCGATGAACCCTTTTGACGAGATTGCAGTTGAGGAGGCGATAAGGCTGCAAGAGGCAGGTACCGCTGAGGAAATCGTCATTGTCTCTATCGGTATTAAGCAATGCCAAGAGACTATTCGTACGGCGTTAGCCATGGGTGCTGACCGGGGTATTCTGGTGGAGACCGAAGAGGAGGTGCAACCGCTTGCGGTAGCCAAGATACTCAAACACTTGGTGGAGAAAGAATCACCGCAGTTGGTGATAACCGGCAAGCAGGCTATCGACGATGACAACAATCAGACGGGCCAACTACTGGCTGCGTTGCTGGGATGGTCTCAAGGTACGTTTGCATCAAAACTGGAGTTCACCGACGACCGGCTTAAACTCACCCGTGAGGTAGATGGAGGGCTGGAAACAGTGTCATTGTCTTTACCTTCCGTGGTGACTACCGATCTGCGTTTGAACGAGCCGCGGTTTGTCAAATTACCCAACATCATGAAAGCTAAAAAGAAACAACTGGACATTATCCCAATGGACAGCTTGGGTTTAGATACAACATCGCGAGTGAAAATCCTGAAAGTTGAAGACCCTCCCCAACGCGAGGCCGGCATCAAGGTTGATAGTGTTGAGGAATTGATTGATAAACTCAAAAACGAAGCGAAGGTGATCTAATGGGAGTTTTAGTCGTTGCTGAGCACGATAATGAAGTGCTCCAGGAGTCCACGCTCAATGCGGTGACTGCAGGGTTGGAAATCAATGCCGAAGTTTCGGTGTTAGTGGCAGGGCAAAACTGTGGTGGTGTTGTAGACAGCGTTGGTAAGGTCGCGGGAGTAAGCAAAGTGCTCAGTTGTGAACACGAGCTATATGAGCACCAGCTAGCGGAAAGCCTGGCTGGCTTGATCGCATCCATCGCGAGTGACTACACGCATATTTTGGCAGCCGCCACCAGTCAAGGTAAGAATGTTCTTCCCAGGGTGGCTGGGTTGCTCGATGTGGCGCCGATCTCAGATATCACCGATATACAGTCTGCAGATACATTCGTGCGCCCCATCTACGCTGGCAATGCGATAGCAACCGTACAATCCGAAGATACCATCAAGATCGTGACCATTAGACCGACCACCTTCGACGCTGCGGCTGCCGACGGAGGTAGTGCCGAAATCGTATCAATCGATCCGCACGATGATAAACAGGACCTGTCGCAGTTTATGGGTCAAGAATTGACGCAGTCTGACCGGCCTGAGTTGACCAGCGCACGCATCGTCGTATCAGGTGGGCGCGGTATGGGTAGTTCGGAAAACTTTCAAATCATCGAAGCCCTGGCTGACAAGTTAAACGCTGCGGTAGGTGCATCCCGCGCTGCCGTGGATGCCGGCTATGTCCCCAACGACTATCAGGTAGGACAAACCGGCAAAGTGGTTGCGCCGGATCTTTACGTTGCTGTGGGTATCTCTGGTGCTATCCAGCACTTGGCCGGGATGAAGGACAGTAAAGTCATCGTGGCCATAAACAAAGACGAAGAAGCGCCCATATTTCAAGTAGCGGACTACGGGATGGTTGCGGATTTGTTCGATGTCGTTCCCAAATTGACTGAATCGCTGTAACGGAATCCTCGTGACCTACTCCGCACCCCTCCAGGATATGGAGTTTGTTCTCAACGAACTCTGCGATTTAGAGGGCGTTTGTTCCTTACCTGGGTTACAGGAAACAACCCCGGACCTGGCGTCGGCCGTGCTGGAGGAAGCGGCTAAGATTGCAAGCGAAGTTCTGGCGCCGCTCAACCGCCAGGGCGATACCCAGGGTGCGAAGCACCTGGATGGAAAGGTAGTCACTCCGGACGGTTGGAAGGAAGCCTATCGGGAATTCATCGAAGGGGGCTGGAATTCAATTTCCTTCAGCGAAAAGTACGGCGGGCAAAGCCTACCTTATCTAGTGGCAACGGCGGTTCAAGAAATGTGGCACGCCTCCAACATGTCCTTTGCCTTATGTCCCATGCTTACCCAGACTGCCATGGAAGCACTCCTCATGCATGGTTCGGACGCTTTAAAACAGACCTACCTGCCTAAGATGGTATCCGGTGAATGGACCGGAACCATGAATCTAACAGAATCCCAAGCTGGGTCCGATTTGAGCGCGGTACGCACCCAGGCCGAACCAAATGGTGATCACTACCGATTATACGGTCAGAAAATATTTATCACCTATGGTGACCACGATTTAACTGAAAACATTATCCACATGGTGCTGGCTCGCACGCCCAATGCACCTGAGGGTGTCAGAGGGATATCGTTGTTTCTCGTTCCGAAGTTGCTGGTCAATACGGATGGATCTGTGGGGGAGCCCAACGATGTTCGCTGTGTTTCTATCGAGCACAAACTCGGTATCCACGGCAGTCCGACTTGTGTACTCGCCTATGGTGATAAAGAGGGCGCGGTGGGTTATTTGGTTGGTGAGGAAAACCAGGGCCTGGTGTATATGTTTGTCATGATGAACTTGGCGCGTCACGCGGTCGGTGTTGAAGGCCTGGCTATTGCTGAGCGGGCCTACCAGCAAGCTGCCAGTTTTGCAAAGGAGCGAGTCCAGGGTCGACCGATCGGGACCAAGAGTGGGGATCGCGTAAGTATCATCCACCACGCCGATGTACGCCGCATGTTGATGACTATGAGATGTAAAGTGGAGGCCATGCGGTCTCTGGCCTATTTATGGGCGGGGGCTTTTGACAAGTCCACACACCACCCGGATGAGGACGAACGTCTGCGCCAACAACAAATAGTTGAATTGCTGACTCCGATAGTGAAGGGATGGTGTACAGAGACCGGGAACCAGCTTGCCTCTCTAGGTGTGCAGGTGCACGGGGGCATGGGATTCATTGAAGAGACGGGGGCGGCCCAACATTTTCGCGATGCCCGTATCACTACCATATATGAGGGTACCACGGGCATACAAGCTGGAGACCTGGTTGGACGAAAGTTGCTTCGGGATGGAGGTGCCGCTGCCGTTATGATGCTGGAGACGATGCGCAAAATCGAACCGTCGATGGCAGATATCAAGGAGTTTGACAAGATTTATAAACAATCCCTGGACGACCTGGAGCAGGCTACCCAATGGTTGCTCAAGGCAGCCATGGAAGATCCGCAGCTGCCGGCGGCCGCAAGCTACTACTACTTGGAACTATGGGGTGTCGTGGTCGGCGGATGGTTGATGGCAAAAAGTGCGTTGGCCGCCCAAAAGAAGAAGTCGGCTGGCGAGGGTGATAAGGCTTTTTACGACAACAAGATAAAAACAGCGAGTTACTACGCGGCGCATGTATTATCCGGCACTACCGGGTTGAGGCACACGATCATCGAGGGCTCGGATGACGTGATGGCCTTGCAAGTGGAAGATTTTTAAACCGGGGACAGTATACTTTTTAACACCGTGATATCAGCGTTAAACGGAAGTTAAAAAGTATACTGTCCCCGGTTTAACTGCGTCGGGCGGAGGCGACGGGTAGATTTTCTACACGTTGCATTTCCGGGTCCTTGAATAGATCCGGGTCATCAAGATAATCCAGAAAAAAGTCAAACAGATCTACGCCCCAGAAAATCTCTCCGTCCACTCGAAATGAGGGTACCCCGAACACCCCCTTGGCGATTGCATAATCCGTATTGTCATGCAAGCGTTGCTTGACCTCGCTAGATTGAATCAATTCATCCGCGTTGGGTACGTTCAACTGGTGGATCAAATGTGACCAGGCCTCCGGCTCGTCGGGCAGCTTTCCTTCACGAAATACAAACCGAAATAAGTCGCGCACCACGTCCGGTCGGTTGTCGAGGGCGATCGAAAGTCGCAACAAAGGCAGAGGGTTGAACGGGTGGGCACGTGGAAAAGTCAAGGGGATATTGTGTTTGCGCGCGATCCATATGCAGGATCGGAAAGTGAGTTTACGCTTCGCATCGATCTCGACCGGCCCTTTCTGACCCCAATGATTCAGTAAACCTGCAAACAAGACGGGCTTGTACTCAAGTTGAACTGTCTGCGGCAGGCGGTGCAGTATTTCGCATTGAAAATAAGAGTAGGGCGAGACAAAATCAAAAAACCATTCGACTGTCTTCATGAAACAATAATAACGTTAGATATGCCTAAAATCACGCCGCGAGAATTTGAGTCCATTGCCAAGGATCGGGTACCCATAGTTAACTACCTAGGTTGTTCGATTGAAGAGATCGGGGAAGGAACAGCCAAGGGGAGAGCGGTCTACCGAGAGGAGTTCTTGCGTCCGGGCGGAACCGTCGCCGGACCAGTGCTCATGGCCCTCGCCGATTTCGTCATGTATGCAGCCGTGTTGAGTAAGATCGGACGGGTGGAACTGGCGGTGACGACAAACTTAAGCATCAATTTCCTGCGAAGGCCAAGCCCAAATGATGTCGTTGCCTACGCCAGCTTGATCAAGTTGGGCAAGAGGTTGGCAGTGGGCGAAGTCGATCTCTATTCAGATGGGGAGGAGGAATTGATTGCCCATGTGACATGTACTTATTCAATACCGCCAGATTGAGTTTTGTAAGAAAGCAAAATCAGAGCTGGGTGGTCTATATATTTTATAACTTAAGCTATAAGCCATAATTAAGCGATGCCAATTCACTTCGCAAATATTGAAGCCTGTGTCTTTGATGCCTATGGCACCTTGTTTGATGTTCATTCTGCAGTGGCGCGGTATGAAAGCCGAATTGGGGCGCGAGCGGACGCTGTTTCAAATTTGTGGCGCCTGAAGCAGCTACAATACACCTGGCTGCGCAGTTTAATGGGGAAGCACGTACCGTTTTGGCAGCTTACCGGTGATGCCCTGGACTACGCACTGGACGCACACAATATTTCAGATCAGTCGCTGCGCGACGACCTCATGTCCGCCTACATGGAATTGGATGCATACCCAGAGGTGCGGGATACTTTGTCCAGGCTAAAAGACGCTGGACTGAAAACTGCCATCCTATCTAACGGCTCACCGGAAATGCTGGAATCGGGCGCGGCCAGTGCGGGCATAGCCGATCTTCTAGATGAAAACCTGTCGGTAGAAGAAGTCGGCATCTACAAGCCAGACCCACGCGTGTACCAATTAGCTGTTGATCGGTTGGGCGTGGCTAAGGAACGGATCAGTTTTCAGTCTTCAAATGCGTGGGATGCCGTGGGCGCAGCTACTTTCGGTTTTCGTGTAGCCTGGATAAATCGGTTTGGTCAAGGCAGGGAAAGATTAACTGATGACCCAGATGTAGAGTTGAAAACGCTCGACGAGTTGTTGCCGATTGTGGGGGCATAATCCCGCTAGGAGTAGCGTCCTCGCGGCAGTTAATCGGTTAAATACTGGGCTCCTCCGAAAAGTTTAAAGTTCAAAGTTTAAAGATTAAAGGCAAGCTTTTTCTTTAAACTTTATACTTTTCACTTTAATCTACCTATGCTACTCGATCTTTTGGTTCCCTGCCGGCAAAGATGGCATCGAGGTTGTCAAGTGCCCGGTAACCCATGGCGTCTCGAGTCTCTTTCGTAGCACTGCCGACATGGGGTAGTAGAAATACGTTATCCAGCTCGAAAAAATCTCTTTTGATGTTCGGCTCGTTCTTGTAGACGTCCAAACCCGCTGCAGCAAGTTTGCCCGACTTTAGCGCCTCGATCAGGGCATCTTCATCGACCACTGCCCCTCTTGCCGAGTTCACAACGATAGCGCCGTCAGGCAATTGATCAATATGTTCAGCGTTCAACAAATCCTGGGTCTCCGGCAGGCTGGGACAATGCATCGCGAGAATATCGCAGAGCGGTAACATGCTGGCTAAGCCGTCATGATAGATCGCACCGTTTTCTTTATTAGGATCCAATCGCCTGCGGTTGTGATAGTGGATTTCCATCTCGAATCCGCGTGCCCGTTTCGCGGTAACCTGACCAACACGTCCCATGCCGATGATGCCGAGTCGTTTATGTGTGATTTCCGTTCCCACCATAAAAGCGGGGCTCCACGTTGTCCATTTGCCCGCTCGTATCAAACGCTCGCCTTCGCTGGCTCTTCGTGCCGCTCCCAACATCAATAGTATGGTTAGCTCAGCTGTCGCATCGGTTAGCACATCCGGCGTGTTGGTGACGACGATGCCTCGACGCTTGGCTGCCTCCAGGTCACAGTGGTCGACCCCGACGGAATAGTTCGCTATGGCCCTGACGCGATCCGGCAAACGCTCGATGACTTCTGCGGACAGGTGCTCCGTATGGCAAGGCAAGATCGCGTCCGCCTGAGCAGTTTGTTGTAACAACTCTTCGGTCGAGTACAAACGGTCGTCGGGATTGAATATCCCGTTGTAGTCACGGGCAAGTCTGGCCTCGACGTTAACTGGTAACTTGCGGGACACGAGAACGGTAGGTTTATTCATAGTTGTTCACGGCTTTTTTGCAAAGAAAACCCGTGGGCGCAGCGGCTTTACTCAGGTGGCGATGGAAACAGAGCATAAGGTGGATTCGGTTCCTGGTCGGGTGGTACGAACGCAGGGGCGGGTTCCCCGGCGGGACCGAGATGACGGATGTATTGGTAAAGTGCCTTGAGATCTTCATCCTTCATCTGGTTGAGGTTGAACCAAGGCATAGGCGGTCTGGCCTTGAGCGATTTTGCCATGGTTACCCACTGTTGTTCGGACATTTCCGCCGCGATCAGCCTCAGATTAGGGGCGTAGGTTGTACCCCAAGGACCGCGCCAGCCAAACTGGTCACCGAGCAACCAGTTTTCCTCCGGTACGTTACCTTCGGACATAAGATACCCCGCGGTGTGGCAGTCGTTACAGCCCCCTATCTTGGCTAAGTATTTTCCCTGTTCTATTTGTTCTGCTTGTGATTGTGCTATGGATTCGCCGGTCGCACAGGTAAACGAAAAGATGATGCTAAGACCTGTAAAAAGCTGGCGCATTTCTCTCTCCCAATGTGAATTAATTGTTCTATTTTTGTTGCCATCGGTGGTAGTGATCTTCCACTACCAATAGTTCATTGCACCAGAATACATGTGTGCCAGTGACTCTTTACTGACTTCCCGTGGTGATTGTTGCAGTAAACGTTGCTGCGCATAAGCCCCTTCCACCAGATCGGAAATGTCGGTATTGTCATATCCGACGCCGCCTACGCCATTTGGCATGGCCGTAGTATGCATCATTTCAATCAATCGTTGTGCCAGCACTTCTCCGGTGTCACTATCGGGTACATCCAGGTGGTCGCTGCCTAGCAGCTCCGCCCCCCGCCGGTGGCGGTCAGGGCAGGCTTCCGCTGTAAAACGAAACGCGGACGGCGCATTGACAATCACCGATATCCCATGCGGACATATGGGTTCATCATCAGGATACCCTTGCGGTTGATAGTCCTTAACCAGACCTGCTACAGAGTAGGCCATGCCATGTGGAATATGAACTCCGCTATTGCCAAAGGCGATGCCGGCCAAGGTTGCGGCAAACATCATATTGTCACGGGCTTCATGATCATCCGAATTTTGGGTAGCGCGAACCAGATACCGTCCCGTAAGGTCCAGTGCTTTCTCGCAGCCCACGTCACTATAGGGGTTCGCCCCCTGGCTCATGGGCCGCAGTGCCGGTGATGCAGGTTTACTGCGTTGCGTGTAAGGGATTGCGGTATAGGATTCTAGTGCATGACTCAGCACATCAAAACCACTCGCTGCAACAACATTGGCGGGCAGGGTATACGTGGAGGTCGGATCGATCACGGCTTTGGTGGGGCGCAGGGCACGAGATGCGATCCCGGTTTTTACTTTCAATTTTAGGTAGTCGAAGACGGCGATACCAGTGCACTCACTACCCGTTCCTGATGTGGTCGGACACGCGATATGTGGCTTGAGGCGTCCGGGCACAGGTTTACCATCGCCGAGCGGAGCATTCACATAGGTCTCGAACTCGGCCGGGTGGGTGCTGTAGAGATTGGCTGCTTTACATGTATCGATGACCGAGCCACCGCCCAATGAGATGAAACCATCGAACTTACCTTCGGTCGCGAACTGGCTGGCATGTTGAAAAGACTGATCCGTAGGCTCTATATGCACTTCGGTGTAGGTCTCAAAATCCACGTTGGCCTGCCGCAACGCCGTTTGCACGGTATCTAGATAGGGAAAATCTGCAAGGACCGGGTCGGTGAAAATGCCTACCCGTTTCAGTCCGAGTTCTACGGCATCACTTCCCACTTCTTGCAACGATCCTGGGCCAAACTTGATTGCGGCGATATCTACCGAAAACACGCGGTCACCCTGTTCGGTAAATTCGTAGTAGTGACAACAACTCATGAATATACCCTCTGAGAACGGGGCCGGCCAGGATTAACAGCCTGGCCAGCCTGTACAAAAAGTATGCTGGAAAACCACAGCGTATCATACAATCTGGAATTGCCTTTCAGTTGCCGAAAGATTCGGATTGATTTACGCTGCCAGTCGACAACCGAAAACTACGACCATGTCTGATATCAAAACTTTACGCCGTATTCTGAAAACCAGTCAACGTATCGCGATGGTGGGGCTTTCCGCCACTTGGTATCGTCCGAGTAACTTCGCCGCCAAGTACTTGATCGACCACGGCTATACCATTTTTCCGGTCAATCCCAGATATGAAGAGGTGTTGGGACAAAAGTGCTATCCATCGCTTCTTGAGGTTCCACGACCAATCGATGTGGTCGACATATTCCAGCACTCCGATAAAGTGCCACCACTAGTGGAGCAAGCCATTGAAATAGGTGCCAAAGTAGTGTGGATGCAGCTGGGAATCGTGAATGAGGAGGCGGCACAACGTGCTCGTGAAGCCGGCCTTGAAGTAGTTATGAACCGGTGCATGAAGATCGAATACGGACGCTTATTCGGCGGTTTGAATTTTATCGGGGTTAATACCAAAGTAATCTCATCTACACGACCCACCTGGGTTCCATATTAGAACTTACTTACTGGAGGATCTCTTGGCCGATCGCGAGTTTGGAATAGAAACCTTGTGCTTGCACGCAGGGCAATTGCCCGACCCGGCCACGGGCGCGCGTGCGGCACCGATTTATCAAACCACTTCTTACGTATTCGACAGCACCGATCATGCGGCTAGCTTATTTAACCTGCAGACCTTCGGCAATGTATACACCCGGTTGATGAACCCGACCAACGCAGTGTTTGAAGAAAGAATGGCTGCGATAGAAGGGGGACGTGCCGGCGTGGCCGTGGGATCTGGGATGGCGGCACAAATGGTTGCGCTTTTGACCATACTGGAAGAAGGCGATGAAATCGTTTCGGCCAATACCCTTTACGGCGGCACCTACACTCAGTTGGATGTTACGTTCCGTCGTTTTGGAATCACGACACACTTGGTCGATCCGGATGATCCGGAGAACTTTCGTAAAGCACTGACGCCGAAAACCAAGGCAATATATGGCGAAACCATCGGTAATCCCTTGAACAATGTGTTCGACATCGAAGCGGTTGGAGCGATCGCCAAGGAAGCTGGCATACCCTTGATCATTGATAACACGTTCGCGACACCCTATTTGTGCCGTCCGTTTGAGCACGGGGCAGATATCGTTGTGCACTCGGCGACCAAGTTCATCGGCGGGCACGGCACTTCGATTGGAGGAGTGCTGGTTGAATCCGGCAAATTCCCGTGGGACAACGGTAACTTTCCGTCCATGATGGAACCCTCCAAGGGATACCATGGCATCCGTTTTTACGAAACCTTCGGTGATTTTGGTTACACCATGAAGGCACGCTGCGAAACCCTGCGTACCCTGGGCCCAACCCTGAGTCCGTTTAATGCATTTTTATTTTTACAGGGGCTGGAGACACTCCACGTCCGGATGGAACGCCATGTCAAAAACGCAGTCACAGTAGCTGAATTTCTCCAACAGCACCCTCTGGTGAGCTGGGTCAAATACGCTGGGTTGCCGGACAGTGAATACAGTGAATTGGCCAAAAAATACCTACCGAACGGGGCGGGCTCCATATTAACTTTCGGCATCAAGGGTGGTCAGGCAGCAGGTGCCAAGTTCATCGAAGGAGTTGAATTTTTTAGTCATCTGGCCAACGTGGGGGACGCCAAAACACTTGTGATTCACCCTGCGTCGACGACACACCGACAGATGTCTGAAGAGGAGCAGATTAATGCCGGTATCACCCCCGACATGATTCGTATTTCTGTTGGCTTGGAAACCATCGAAGACATACTGTGGGATCTTGATCAGGCCCTGGAAAAGTCAAAGTAAGACTTTTAAGTCGGGACGTTGTTCTGAATATGGATAGACAAAAATGCGTGAACAAATAAATGACCTCAACGTAGTCAGCCAGGACTTAATCCCTACCCCGGAACAAATTAAATCCAAGCTTCCTCTCAATGACCAAGCCGCACAAACGGTCCTGGCAGGTAGGGAAACCGTTCGAAACATATTGGATAAGAAGGATCCTCGCCTGTTTACTGTAGTTGGACCTTGTTCCATTCACGATATTAGCGCTGCCCATGAGTATGCCGAAAAGCTAAGGTCACTGGCTGACCAGGTTAAGGACACCATGGTGCTGATCATGCGCGTTTATTTCGAAAAACCTCGCACCACTGTGGGTTGGAAGGGCTTGATCAACGACCCCCATATGGACGATTCGTGTGAAGTTGAAACCGGCCTGAATATGGCACGCGAATTGTTGTTGCACGTCGCAGAAATGGGGCTAGCCGCCGGCACCGAGGCGTTAGATCCGATTATGCCCCAGTATCTGTCGGACCTGGTGGCATGGTTTGCCATTGGGGCCCGTACGGTGGAGTCGCAGACCCACCGGGAACTTGCCAGCGGGCTGTCCGCCCCCGTGGGTTTTAAGAACGGGACCGATGGTAGCTTGGATGTAGCCATTAACGCACTGAAATCTGCGTCGCAACCACATCATTTCCTGGGCATCAACCAACAGGCTCAATCTACAGTTGTCCACACTCGGGGAAATCGCTACGGACACATGGTATTGCGCGGCGGAGGTGGACAGCATAACTACGATTCCGTAAGCATAGCCTTGAGTGAACAGCAATTGACGAAGGCCGGGTTGCCCACCAACCTGGTAATCGATTGCAGCCATGGCAACTCCAACAAAGATCCCGCCTTGCAGAAACTGGTCTTTGCTAACTGTATTAACCAGATCATGGAAGGAAACAAGTCTATTATCGGGTTGATGTTAGAAAGCAATCTGAATTGGGGGAACCAGGTCATCCCGGAAGATCTGAGCACTTTAGAATATGGCGTGTCTATCACCGATGCTTGTATCGACTGGAGTACTACGGAAGAGACGATTTTATCCGCCCACGAGAATCTGCAACAGGTTCGAAGAAAAGTCAGTTAATCCGCCTAGTGAATTGAGAGCAAACCTAAATGAAGGTTTCAGAAGCTTTGCGCGAACGTCACGCAACACGCGCCTTCGTCGATCGTGACGTCGATATAAACGAGATTAAGCGAATGCTGCGACTCGCCAGCCACGCCCCTTCCGGGGCTAATACACAGCCCTGGCGCGTGGCGGTCGTGTCGGGGCAAGTTAAGCTGACTTTAGAGAGAAAGTTTTTAGCTGAATACCGCTCTGGCAATACAGGTAAACCGGACTATGACTATTACCCGGTGCAGTGGACCGAGCCATATAAATCGAGGCGTTTTGCCTGCGGCATGCAACTTTATTCGGCGGTGGGCATAAAACGTAAGGACAAGCAGCGCCGAATCGATCAGTGGGTTGAAAACTATCGTGCCTTTGGCGCGCCAGTGATGTTGTTTTTCTACATGGAATCGCACTTGGAAGCTGGATCCTACATGGACTTCGGGATGTTCCTGCAATCGCTGATGTTGATTGCGCTCGAGGAGGGTTTAGCTACCTGCCCTCAGGCCGCGTTGGGAGAATACCCGGAAATCGTTAAGAAAGAATTGGGTTTGCCGAAAAACACCGTTTTATTATGTGGAATGGCGGTAGGCTATGAAGACACCGACGCGGCCGTTAATCAGTACCGTACACCGCGAGCGGAGCTCGATGAGTTTGTTACCTTTCATAGATAAGGTTTGTAGGAAGACGCCCTCACTGCGATTCGATCGGCGCAAGACACAACTCCCACATTTCGGCCGAAGTGTGTATTTTGCCTGCTCGCAGTCAAGATATTCTCTCGCAAAGGCGCAAAGCACGCAAAGAAAGAAGCAATTGCGCGTCCTGTACCATTGGTTGAATCTCTGCGAGCTTCGCGTCTTGGCGGGAGTTTCTTTTTTCCGCTATCGATTTAGGCGGCAAAGGGAACTAAAAAGTATACTGTCCCCGGTTTTGTTACACTATAAATATGCCTGAAATACCGCGACACGTAGAATTACTCGACGTTACCCTGCGAGACGGGGAACAAACGCGGGGGGTTTCATTCTCCCAAGCAGAGAAAATTAGCATTGCAAAGGCGCTGTTGGGTTCCCTGCGCGTGGATCGAATCGAAGTCGCTTCAGCCGGCATATCGGAAGGTGAGCAGGAAGCGGTATGCATGATAACGGATTGGGCACAACAATCGGACTGGCTGAATAGGGTCGAAATACTGGGTTTTATCGACCACAAACGAAGTATCGATTGGATAACTTCCGCCGGGGGTCGAGTGTTGAATTTGCTTACCAAGGGCAGTGAAAAACACTGCCGGCAACAACTTCGAAAGACGCTACCCGAACACCTCGCCGATATCAAGCGCACGGTCGATTACGCTAAGGAACAGGGACTATCGGTAAATGTGTATCTGGAAGATTGGTCTAATGGTTACCGCGACGGCCCGGACTATGTGTATCGGATGCTGGAAGGTTTGGGGGAACTGGGGATCGATCATTTTATGCTACCCGATACCCTGGGGGTAATGACACCGGATGAGGTTTTTTCCAGTCTGACCGATATGATCGATCGCTTCGCAAGTTACCGTTTCGATTTTCATCCGCACAATGACTACGGACTGGCCACCGCGAACGTGATGTCAGCGGTGAAGGCGGGGATATCGTCGATACATTGTACGATGAACTGTTTGGGTGAACGCGCCGGTAATGTATCTTTGGCCGAGGTTGCAGTCGTACTGAAAGACAAAATGAATGTCGAGCTTTCCATCGACGAAACGAAAATCTATGCGCTAAGTCAGATGGTAGAGAACTTTTCGGCCAAACAGGTGGCTGACAACGCACCCATAATCGGCGCAGATGTGTTTACCCAGACCAGCGGCATCCACGCCGACGGCGACAACAAAGCCAAGTTGTACCAGACCGAGCTCAGTCCTGATCGCTTTGATCGCAAGCACAGCTACGCTCTGGGCAAAATGAGCGGTAAGGCATCGTTACGAAAGAATCTCGAGGAACTGGGTATCAGTCTGTCGGACGAAGATCAGGCAAAAGTGCTGGAACGCATAGTGAAGCTGGGAGACTCTAAAGCGGTGATCACCATAGAAGATTTGCCGTTTGTTATCGCCGACATTTTAGAGAGCAAAGACTACACGCATATCGAGCTTTTAAACTGCTCAATCACCAGCGGCCTTGACCTTGAATCTACTGTGAGCATCAGAGTGAAGATTCAGGATGACATATTCAAAGCATCGGGATCGGGTAACGGTGGATTCGACGCTTTTATTGTGGCGATCAAGAAAGTCTTAGAGGAAGCGGGGATGAAATTCGAATTTCCCGAGCTCATTGATTACCAGATTCGTATTCCGAAAACGGGTCACAGCAGTGCGCTGACCGAATGTTTTATTACCTGGCGCGACGGTAATCTAACCACAAAGACGCGAGGGGTGAGCGCCAACCAGGTATTCGCCGGCATCAGCGCAACGTTGCGCATGCTTAACATGAAGCTGCATCAAAGACGATCTGTCGTTGCTCAGGTTAAGCAGCACGCAGTTTAACCTATCAGTTGTCATCACTAATCCACTGCCGCGTCGATCCAGGAATCACTGTTATTGCGAGCAGTAGCGAAGCAATCCAGCAACTGAGTTATAAAGTTAAAAGTTTAAAGTAAAAAGGGAAACATCAAAAACTACAGAAAAAATATGTCCTTTAAACTTTCGACTTTCATTCTTTTAACTAGCCAGATTGCCGCAGCCGCTAAAGCGGCTTCGCAATGACCTGGGTGGGTGGATCAGATTAGCTGCTATAGAAATTCGATTAGCGCATCGAGTACCTGATTGGGTTTTTCGGCCATCAGCATATGGCCGCACCTTTTTAACACCTTTGTTTGAACGTCGGGGATCACTTTCTCCAGTTCCCTGCCGAGACGTTGCGGGGTCATCACGTCCAGTTGCCCGAGAACTAAAAGAGTCGGACACTGCACTTTAGCGCCGCTTTCTAAGCCGTCATGATATTCGTTACAGGCGTTTAGGCCCGCGTGGAGTACACCTGGTTTGGACCGTGCTAGGAGGCGAACAGTGGTGGCGCTCATCCACATCCCCGGTGCTTGATTACCGCCCATCTGGCCAAAGTTACTGTGTCCCCACAAATTGATCATATCGAAGGCGGCTGACTTGTTCTCCTTCGCAGCATTGAGTAGAGGATCGCTAACCGCCATGGGCACTGCAGTGCCCACAAGCACCAGCTTAGCGACCTTATCCGGGTGACGTGCAGCCGCTTCTAACGATACCAACGATCCCATGCTGTGCCCTACAATAGAGGCTTGGTCAATTTCCAGAGCATCGAGGACATCGATAACCCAATCTCCCATGGCGGCTATCGTAGTCAGCGGTTCACCCTCCGAGCGGCCATGACCCGGTAAGTCGACGGCCAAGACGTTCTTTCCGTGATGAGCAAAATACCTGCTTTGCAACTGCCAAACAGTATGGTCCAATCCGTTGCCGTGGACAAAGACGACAGTAGGTTGTTCCGGTAAGAATGCTTTCGCTCCAGTGTAAATATAGGTTTGGTGACCATTGACTTTGATTATCATATTGGGCTCGACCTAAGTTTTTTGAGAAGCATGTAAAGCACGCCCCAGATCATCTATCAAATCCTCGGCCCCTTCTAATCCGACCGACAGACGAATAGTCCCTTCCTTGATACCAGCTGCTTCTAGTGCTGCGTTGTCCATCCGGTGATGGGTCGTACTGGCGGGGTGAATTACCAAAGACTTGGCATCGCCAACATTGGCAAGATGCGAAAAGATATTAAGGCGCTCGATAAATCGGCGACCGGCAGGTCTACCTCCTTTCACAACGAAACTGAATACCGCTCCACACCCTTTTGGCAGAAGCTGTTTGGCTAGTTCGTGATCAGGGTGGTCAGGTAGTTCCGGGTATATGACTTCTTCGACCGCTTTGTGTTCGTTTAGGTAAGACACCAGCTGGCGAGTGTTTTCGATGTGTTTTTTCACCCGCAAAGCTAAAGTTTCCATGCCCTGTAGAATATAAAACGCCGTGGTTGGGCTCATACAGGCACCGAAATCCCGTGCGCCCTCTTTACGTGCACGCGCAATAAACGCTGCAGGACCGTGCTCCTCAGTGAACACCAGATTGTGAAATCCTTCGTAAGGCTCGGTTAGCGTTGGAAATTTACCCGATTGATCCCAATCGAACTTGCCACCGTCCACTAACAAGCCGCCGATGGCGATGCCATGCCCGCCTAGGAACTTTGTGGCTGAGTGAAATATCAAGTCGGCGCCGAAATCAAAGGGTTTGAATAGATAGGGCGTTGCGAAAGTGGAATCAATAAGCAACGGAAGGCCGGCGTTGTGTGCAACCTCGGATATAACAGGAACGTTCAAAATATCGAGCCCTGGGTTGCCCAGGATCTCACCGAACAGTAGCCTGGTGTTAGGTCGGATCGCGTCTGCAAAGGCGTCCGGGTCACGCGGATCTACAAAGGTTGTTTCGATACCAAAACGTGGTAGCGTGTAACTCAACAGATTGTGCGAACCTCCGTATAAAGAACGTGAGGACACGATGTGCGACCCAGCTCCAATAATCGTGGCGATAGCAAGGTGCATGGCAGCCTGACCGCTGGCAGTGGCGATAGCGCCCACACCACCCTCTAGAGCACAAATGCGTTCTTCCAATACCGCGTTGGTCGGGTTGGTAATCCTTGAATACACATGCCCCGGCCGTTCACTATTGAAAATCGAAGCTGCCTGCTCGGTGCTTTTAAACACGTAAGAAGTAGTTTGGTATATCGGTACCGCTCGGGCACCATGAGTTTCATCGGGTTGTTGCCCGGCATGCAACGCTAAAGTGTCAAAATGTGGATATTTTGGTCCGGCCATAAAGTTGTCCTAGGTCTGAAGATCTAAACAGCGTTGGTAAGTAAAAAGTAAAAAGTTTAAAGTTTAAAGAGAAAAACCTGACGTCAAACTCGTCAATTTGATGTGTCTTTAGGTGTATCTTTACTTTGTTCTTTTAACTTTGCACTTTCAACTTTCTACTTAATTTACATATTCGGATAATTAGGTCCTCCCCCGCCCTGTGGTGTGACCCAGTTGATATTTTGGGTTGGATCCTTTATGTCACAGGTTTTACAGTGAACGCAGTTCTGTGCGTTGATTTGTAGCATGGGCTGCAAATTTTCATCTTCGACAATTTCATATACACCTGCGGGGCAATACCGTTGCTCCGGCGCTTGGTATTTCTTCAGGTTGACTTCTATCGGTACGGCGTCGTCTTTGAGTGTGAGATGGCAGGGTTGATTCTCTTCATGATTGGTGCCGGATAGATATACTGACGACAGTCGATCGAAGGTAATCTTTCCATCTGGAGCCGGATACTTGATCTCTTCATACGCTACAGCGGGTTTCAGAGTTTCGTGATCTACATGCGCATGCTTGAGTGTCCAAGGTGCACGCCCGCGCAACACAGTCTGATCCAGACCGGTGTACAAAGTACCGCCCCACAGGCCCCATTTAAAGGAGGGTCTGACGTTGCGTGCCTGTTTTAACTCCTGATACACCCAACTTTCGTTGAAAGCTGCGGGGTAGGCAGAGAGTTCATCGCCTCCCATGCTACCTTCTTTGAGCGCAGTAAAGGCGGCTTCTGCCGCCAGCATGCCTGATTTCATGGCAGTGTGCGTGCCTTTAATCTTGGGCATATTCAGAGTGCCGGCTTCGCAACCAACCAAGACCCCGCCGGGAAAAACTAGCTTCGGTAAACATTGCAAACCACCTTCATTCAGCGCACGAGCGCCGTAAGCGACCCGCCGACCACCGTCAAAGGTCGGTCTGATCTGAGGATGCGTTTTAAAGCGTTGGAACTCGTTAAACGGACTCATCCAAGGGTTTTGATAGTCAAGCCCCACCACGAATCCCACCGAGACCTGATTGTCTTCCAAGTGGTAGAGAAAAGATCCGCCATAGGTTTTGCTGCCCAAAGGCCAACCTGCGGTATGCACCACCAGTCCTTGCTCGTGCTTCGACGGGTCGACTTCCCACAGTTCTTTTATACCGATACCGTAAGTTTGAGGCTGTGCGCCTTCGCGCAAATCAAACTGTGCCATGATTTGCTTGCCCAGTGAGCCGCGACAACCTTCAGCCAGGAAGGTGTATTTAGCGTGTAACTCGATACCGGGTTCGAAGGCATCGGTTTGGTTACCTTCTTTATCAATTCCCATGTCACCGGTGATAACGCCTTTAACCGCGCCATCATCGGTAAACAAAACCTCTGCTGCTGCGAAACCCGGAAATATCTCGACCTCTAGGTCTTCTGCCTGTTCCGCAAGCCACCGACACAAGTTGCCCAAGCTAATGATGTAGTTGCCGGCGTTGTGCATTGCAGGCGGTAACATAAATGAAGGAAGGCCGATAGATCCCTTTTCCCGCAGAAAGAGAAATTTTTCCTTGTTAACGGGTGTGTTCAGTGGGGCGCCTTTCTCTTTCCAATTGGGGATTAACTCGTCGAGTGCCCGTGTTTCCACTACCGCTCCCGATAAAATATGGGCGCCGACCTCCGAGCCCTTTTCGAGTATACATACGCTTAGATCATGATCGTTTTCCTGTGCGAGCTGCTTCAAGCGAATCGCCGCAGCCAAACCCGAAGGGCCGGCACCGACGATAACGACATCGTACTCCATGGATTCACGTTCCATAGAAGGCTCCATTAGTCGAGGTTTGTGGATGGCAATTGATTATATCTTGTTCCCTGTTGCGTGCAGCATGTGCAAACGGCGGGAACCCAATCTGTCATCTTGTGGAGTGACCATCGTTACGGTATTTTACGCCGCCAAAATGACACTAGATGAAATAAAGCGCAAGGCCAAAGGATCGTTGGTCGAACACTTGGGGTTGGAATGGGAATACGTCCGGTCTGGGGAGACAAAAGCTTACTTCCAAATCAAGCCGTTTCATTTGGCCCCGAATGGGTACTTGCATGCAGCCAGTGTCATCGCCCTGGCTGATACGTGTTGTGGTTTCGGTTGTCTGGAGAGTCTGCCACCGAATGGCGAAAGTTTCACGACGATCGAGTTGAAGTCCAATTTTTTGGCGACAGCGAGACAGGGGCAAGTCGGTTGTATCGCAAAAATGGCGCACGGTGGCAAGACGACCCAGGTGTGGGATGCCACGGTAACCGATGAGAATGATAAGGTCATCGCCATGTTTCGTTGTACCCAGTTTATTTTGTATCCAAGAAAATAATGTAAATAGGAAATGTATTATGAATATTTCAGGCCACGCGGCTATTGTTACTGGAGCTGCTTCGGGTATGGGCGCGCAGACAGCACAAGCCTTGTCTTCGGCTGGCGCCAAAGTAGCCCTGATGGATGTTCAGCGGGACAAGCTGGATGAAATCGCAAAGGATATCGGCGGTATCGCCATAGAATGCGACGTGACCAGCGCAAGCAGTGCAGAAGCTGCTGTCACCGAAGCAAAACATGCGCACGGTGCGGCCAGGGTGCTAGTTAACTGCGCGGGAATTGCTCCCGCAAAACGCATTGTAGGTCGAGATGGGCCGATGTCTTTGGAGGACTTTAGGCAGGTTATCGATGTCAATCTCATCGGATCGTTCAACATGATGCGCTTAGTGGCCGCAGATTTGTATGCAGAGGATGCTTTAGACGACGTAGGTGAGCGTGGCGTTATTGTCAACACCGCCTCGGTGGCGGCGTTCGAGGGGCAAATAGGTCAGGCGGCGTACTCTGCGTCAAAGGGGGGCATCGTTGCCCTGACCATTCAAGCAGCCAGAGACCTGTCGGGTAAAGGTATACGTGTGATCACCATCGCGCCTGGATTCATTGCGACACCCATGTTGCTAGAGATGCCGGAAGATGTACAAGAGAGCCTTGCACAACAGGCACCATTTCCCAAACGATTCGGACACCCGGAAGAATACAGCAAATTGGTGCTTCACGTTATCGACAACCAGATGATTAACGGCGAGGTGATTCGTCTGGACGGTGCTGCCAGAATGCAGCCGCGTTAGGGTTGTTATTTTCGGAGGAGCGGCGACCTCGCCGCTATAGAGTAGAGTCTATAGGTATTGCTCCTCCCATCAAAGGTGAAGTGTCGCCCGGCAAGTGAACGGGACTCAGGAGACAGGATTGCACATCTCGCCGAGCGGCACTCCAAACCGCTAGCCCGCGTAGGGCAATAATTTCTGGACCACCTTCAGCCCGATTATTCTTATATCCCTACGCGGGAGTCGCATTGTCAACAAAAGATGCTTACCTGCCTTGACATAATCCGCCAATCAATTGACTGTTTGTCCCAAAGACAAATGGGTCAACCGATTGGCGTGTTGGGTCAATACTCAAACAGCGGTGGTCTTCTATGATATCGGCGACTCAAAAATACCATATAGGAGACAGACCATGCTTTTACTCACCTTACTGGCTTTCGGCGGCGCAACCATACTAACCAGCTCCATATGGATATTCGGCCGACTCGACCAGGAAAACAAAGCCCTTTTTGTTGAACTGCTCGACGACAATAAAATCTAGTGCCGACTCGGCACCTTGAGACACTGGTAATTTCTTCAACTAGAACCGTTGTGAAATGATCTGTTGTAATGATCAGGAGATGGACCGACTGCTAACCTCTGTCTTCGACACGCCAGCCGTATACGAACAATCCTAACACTCCGGCAACCAAACCCCAAAAGGCAGCACCAATCCCAAACAGGGATACCCCAGATGCCGTTACTAAGAATGTGATTAGGGCAGGTTCACGATCACCTGGTGTTTTCATGGCAACGCTTAAACTGTTGGCGATAGTTGCCAACAACGCAAGACCGGCAACGGTAAACACGAGCTCTGTCGGGAACGCTGCAAACAACGCTGCAACTGTCGCTCCAAAAATCCCAAGGATTAGATAAAACACGCCGGCTGACACCGCGGCCATGTAGCGCTTTGACGTGTCATCGTGCGCTTCAGGACCCATACAGATCGCGGCAGTGATCGCGGCCAGGTTAAACGCAAATCCCCCGAAAGGTGCTAGTACCAATGTCGTTAAACCGGTCCACGTAATAACAGGTGAGATATGTGGGTTGTATCCAGACGCCTTTAGTACACCAATGCCGGGAATATTCTGGGAAGCCATGGTAACGACAAACAAAGGGATACCGATTCCGATCATAGTCGCTATTGAGAACGAAGGGGTGACAAAAACCGGTGTGGCAAGGGCTAGTTCAAAGTCATCGAATCGCAGTAGATCTTGCATCCAGGCCAACGCTATTCCCAACACCAAAACAGCGACGATAGTGTACCTTGGGAACACTCTCTTACCGACTAGGTAGACGAGAAACAGGGAGAACACCAGCACGAACTGAGATTTCATGGAGAGAAAAACTTCTAATCCAAACTGAAAAAGTACACCGGCCAGCATGGCGGATGCCAGTGACATGGGTAAGCGACCCATTAGCCGTTCGAACCAGCCAGTCACGCCGGACAATGTAATCAATACGGCACTCAAGAGAAACGCACCAATCGCTTCAGCCAAGGGAATACCAGATAGACTGGTTACCAGTAAGGCTGCTCCCGGTGTCGACCAGGCAGTGAGGATCGGAGTCCTGTAGTAAAGTGACAAACCGATCGTGGTCAGGCCCATGCCGAGCCCAAGTGCTCCCAGCCAAGAACTGATTTCAGTGGAGGATGCGCCCGCTGTATCTGCTGCGTGAAAAACGATGACCGCGGAACTCGAAAATCCTACCAATACGGCAATGAAGCCGGCTACGAAGCTGGTTATCGATAGATCACGGAGCATTAGTAAGGCCTGGGTAGTATTCTTTTCGGTCAGTGTCAGGTAACGCTAAATTAGGACAACAGTCATCAGCGTTTTAATTCTGCGCTCATTGTAAAGTAGCTATTCGTAAAACCCTATTACACGAATTGGGATCTTGGCGAGAGAAAAACGCATTCATACTAAGGCGCACCAATCCAGTCCTCTGTCGTTGCAAAATCGCGTCAGCGCTGCCGTGGCAATCCACCCAGGTCATTGCGAAGCGGCGTCAGCGGCTGTGGCAATCCAGATAGGTAAAAGAATGAAAGTTGAAAGTTTAAAGAATGGATGCGAAATACATGTTAGCTACCAAACTGCGACGTGATTCAGGCACCGCATTCGTTGTACGGTCAGTCGATGCGCTCCGGTTTGGGAGTCTTTAAAATGACTAGCGCTTTTTGAGTTCGGTTACCTTGGACCATTGAGTATTGGGAGGAATGGAAAAAGCGATATCAGGTGAACCACAATAGTCGCATCCCGGTGGTGGATTCTTGATTTCACGAAAGCCCAGATTTCTTTGACAATCCCAACAGATATACCACGCCTCTCGCACCGGTTTATTGGAGTCTTTCATGTGACACCCCCGTATCACTGCACCTTTATTCTCACTATAGACTAATCCAGGCACTTTTCCTGTCGTGACCGCGGCTGGTCTCAAGGCAAGGCCGGGATCGTGCCCTTTACCGGTTTGAGGCCTCCTTGTAGTCCGGCCAAAGCCTTTTAACTACCTCGCTTCCAGGGGTGTACGCGTGACAGGTACCCACTAAACTAGAGTTCTTAGCCGAGTTACCGTTTGCTGTCTTCGCTTTTATGGGAATGATGGTTTGAACCGCGGTGGTCGCAACCGAGCCAAGCAACTCACGTAAATGAGTACAGCCGTGGATCCCTCCCACTACCTTGTTTACCTCACTGCGAAAACCTGGGCCAATTTTTATGTTCTTGATTTTAGAGAAGTTAGGAACCGCGCCCGGGCAGACGTTGAATGGCCCGTACTCCGTCGATGCCTCTGTTTTATGTATAAGCAAATCATCATCTATGGTGATGCGGATCCACATCTCATGCACGGGTTCACCCGTTTTGACCGACCCCCGATCCATGTTAGTGAAATCATAGGTCTTGGTATCGATCAGATGACCCTCAATATCCCACAAGCCATCGTCACGTCGATAGCCGTAACACTCAACTGTGCGATTATGAATCAGTTCTCGTTTACTGTTGCTTTCAGGTAAAGGCATAAGACGACTTCTACTCGCGCGGCTAAATGGCGGGGTAGTATACATCAACAGCTATAGTTCCATAGGGAATTGCATAAATCCCGCTTCTATTAATGTAGACCCGGCTAATCTATAATCAGTCGCTAAAATCGAACAACTTGAGAAACATGGGAGCGCCTGTGGAACCTGTCAATTCAATCTGGTTAGTCGGAATCGCTGCGTTAGTAATAGGTGCAATCATCGGTGCTATTGCCTATAGACTTTTTACCCCAACCGTAAAAAATGCTGCCAAACTCCGGGCCCAACTGGACGAGGCTAAAGAGGAGTTGGATAGTTACAAGGCCAGTGTGAGCAGTCACTTCAATAAGACTTCGGACTTAGTGAACGAACTGACTCAAGACTACGTCAAGGTATACAAGCACCTCGCGGAAGGTGCGCAAACTCTGGGTGATGCCAAGGAATTCACCAATGTTTTAGAACAGCATCAAGGTAAAGTTTTAATTTCTTTTGGTGACGAATCAGAAGCGCAAGGTACGATAGTCAGTGAACAATCTGCCGCTAAGGCAGAGTCGGAATCACCCTTGCAGGAACCCGTGGAGGTACCTTCGGAACAGATAGAGGCGGCCACGCAGGAGAACATTTCGGAAACGATCAAAGAAGTCGCCGAAAAGATAAAGGGTGCGGAATCTACACAACCGGTGGCGGACGCAATCGAAGAGAAAGAACCCGTGCTCGATGTTGACAAAGAACCTGCTGTGAAAGTGGAAAACGACACCGCTGAACCGAAAGTGGCAGTGGATCGGGGTGACGGCAGTAATGAGCCAAAGTTAGCGGTTCAAGAAAACGAACAAAAGGAAGTAACTCCGTTACCGTCTGCTGAGCCCAAGGCGGATCCCGCAAAAACAAAGAAGGCAAAGCAGCCCACCGAGGAAGTAAAGCAGGAGTCCGACTTCCCCTTATAACAGAGCGAGCGATAGATTTCCCTGTTATGTCACCCGCGCTCACTTCGCGAGTGTAGAGCCGGCGTCCATGGATGAAAGTGGCTAGTTGGCAGTAACGAGTAGCGACTGTCAATATCCCGCCGGTTGTTTTTCTAGCTGCTCGCCACTGTCATGCAAGCTAAACAGCTTCTGTCGTTGTTACGGTTTTAGGATTCAGGTCCCACACGGGCGCGACAACGAAATTCAAACAGGCGTGGGCTTGACGTAGAGCAGCTTCAGCCTGTTCCGGTGTGGGTGCCCGGGCGAAGATAAATCCCAGGTAACTTGAGCCCTCTGGCCAAGGCACCAATCGATGCCCCGGTCGTACCAGAATCGAGACCTCTTCTATAAACGGGACATGTTCTGCAGCTAACACACCCTCGACACGTCTCAGCATGCCTGCGCTGGGGGTCGGGATCATTAATACACCGGCACCTTCTGCTTTTTCCTGTGTAGATACGAAGGGAAGTCCCATGGCGTGAGCCAGTACTAGTTCTTCTAGACTTTGACCCGTACCAAAGCTAAGCAGCTGTCCACATAAACCACCGATAGTGCGGGCAGCGACCTCCAGGATCCAGACATCTTGGTCGTTTACGCGACACTCTGCATGTATTGGTCCTTCACGCAATCCATAGGCGGCACAGCCTTCAGCGATCCTTTGCTGAATTCTCTGAAGTGTGTTCCTGTTTAATCGTGATGGTGTCACGTAGTAGGTTTCTTCGAAATAGGGCCCGTCCAGCGGATCGGGTTTATCGAAGAAAGCCAGGATATTTAACTGTCCACCCGTCAGCATGCCTTCAACCGCGACCTCGATCCCAGGTATGAAGTCTTCCGCCAGTATGGTGTCACGTTCTTTTGCTTCTTCACTTTGTAGCAAACGATCGATTCGTATACACGACTGTACAAACTGCGTGCGGTCGTCAGCACGAATAACACCACGGCTGGCCGACAAGGCGATCGGTTTCAACACACAAGGAAATCGCACGTTGTCGGCTTGTGGTGCAAGGGGTCGACGCAGATTGATACGGTGATGATTGGGTACGGGTATACCTTTTTCTAAGAGAAGGGCACGTGCCAGGTCTTTACGTCGAGCTACCTTCACCGCGGATAGAGGATTATGTGGCAGTCTCAGTTCTTGTGCAGCCAGTGCCGCTATTTCTGTGGTGGGATCATCGGTTCCAATAACGCCAACAAAGGGACGTCGTTTGGCCTCTTCGAGGATGGCCTCCATCGCGCCGTTAGAATCGTGCAAATCGATGTGTAAACCGTCTGCATAGACACTGACTACCGAGTGCTTACCTTCGGATGCAAACAACACGTCGACCCCAAGTTTGTCAGCGGCATTTAGGAACGCTGGTGTACGATAACTGCTGTGCGGTGCGATCACCAGCACACGTTCCCGGTCCACAGCTTGCCTTGGCATGGGAGCGGCGATGTCAAACACTATAAAGTTACCGCAGGTTCACGGCACGAACTTAACTGGTGTTTATAAAGAACTCGCGCCAAGACGCCAAGCTTTGTCCCCGCGAGAAGTGGCACATGTATGTACCGGTTACGGAGCTGAGGATGCAAAGCGGGGACTAAGTAACCGCGGCGGGGGCGCCGTACACCGTCTATTCCGTGATCAGAAGTTGCCACCCATGCAACCACCGCATACACCACTACCCCCGACTGCTTGGAAAACGTTCTTAAACACAAAGCTGTTCTGATCGAAATCGATTTCGCAGCCTCGCAGATAATTCAAAGCTACCGCGTCGATTAGAACTCGATAGCCTTCACCTTCGAGAGTACAATCGTATTCGGTGATCGAGTCGGCGTAAGTTATGCCGTAAGTCATACCACTGCATCCTCCCCCCGTAACAAATACCCGAATCCCTTCCATCTCTTCATCGATATCTCCCAACAACTCCGCCATTTTTTGACCTGCAGCGGTTGATAGTCTTACGTCCTGGTCGGAAACGGCGCTGGAAAATGTCATGTTTGCTGCTTCTGGCATAAATTTATCCTCGGTGATTTGTTGACTATGATACCCTTAGTTTTTCGAATAGTTGACTGTTTTAGTCAGGTTTTTAGTCACTGGTATAACGCAAGTCTATGGTCCGTACCGTATACTGTCAGGTGTTAAAACGCGAAGCCGAAGGGTTAGATCAACCGCCGCACCCGGGCTCGTTAGGCCAACGCGTCTACGAGAATGTCTCTAAAGAAGGGTGGACTATGTGGCTGGAACGCCTGACAACCATTATCAACGAGAACCAACTGAGTACGGCGGATCCTCAAAGCATTGAATTGATTGAGCAACATATGGTCGGGTTTCTGTTTGGTGAAGGGGAGCTTGGTAAGCTACCCCCCGGATTTTCGCCGGCCGGACAAAAAAAATAAGTCCGAGCAGGCTGGCTTTCGCGTTCGCCAGTCAGAAAGGTTGTGGAAGTCTACAGGGCAGGTACCTGCACTCTCATCAACGTACCCGGCCAATACATCCGTGTATTCAAGTGAGCGAACCTAAACAATGAAAGAGAGAATTGAGAAGGATACGATGGGCGAGGTGAAAGTACCCGCCGATAGATATTGGGGTGCTCAAACAGAACGTTCTAGAAAGAACTTTGAGATTGGCCCGCCATGCTCAATGCCGTTGGAGATCATCTATGCCTTCGCATATTTGAAAAAGGCCGCTGCCCATGCAAATTTCGAACTAGGGGTTTTGTCTGAGGAGAAACGAGATTTGATTTCACAGGTTTGTGACGAGATTCTCGCTAAAAAACTCGATGATCAATTTCCTCTTGTGATTTGGCAGACCGGTTCAGGCACACAATCCAATATGAACTGTAATGAAGTCATTGCCAATAGGGCACACGAACTTGCAGGTGGAAAAATCGGAGAAGGCGAGAAAACTATTCAACCCAATGACGATGTGAACAAATCCCAGTCGTCCAACGATACGTTCCCCACGGCAATGCACATTGCTTGTTACAAAATGGTGGTCGAAAACACTATACCCGGTGTTGAGCAATTAACGGACACATTAAAGACGAAGTCGGAAGCGTTCAGGGACATCGTCAAAATTGGAAGGACACATTTGATGGACGCTACACCACTTACTTTGGGGCAAGAATTCTCTGGGTATGTATCCCAATTGGAGCACGGGTTAAACGCGTTAAAAAATACTCTACCACATCTGTCTCAGTTGGCATTAGGAGGTACGGCGGTGGGTACTGGTTTGAACACCCCTGCTGGCTACGATGTTCTCGTCGCACAGAAGATCGCGGAATTTTCAGATCTGCCGTTCGTTACTGCCGACAACAAATTTGAAGCACTGGCTTCCCATGATTCTATTGTTGAATCCCATGGCGCGTTAAAGCAGCTGGCGGTGTCACTGAATAAGATAGCGAATGACATTAGGATGATGGCGTCCGGCCCACGTTCCGGAATCGGTGAACTCATTCTTCCAGCGAACGAGCCTGGATCCTCCATCATGCCCGGTAAAGTCAACCCGACCCAGGTAGAAGCGATGACGATGGTCTGTGCCCAGGTTATGGGTAACGATGTAGCCATAACAATAGGAGGGGCGCAGGGTCACTATGAATTGAACGTTTTCAAACCGATGATGGCGTATAACTTTCTGCAAAGCGCAGAACTATTGGGTGATTGCTGTCGATCGTTTAACGACCGTTGTGCCGTCGGTATCGAGCCCAATCACTCCAAAATAAAGGAGCACTTGGATAATTCTCTGATGCTGGTCACTGCGTTGAATACCAAGATTGGTTATTACAAGGCTGCTGAAATCGCTAACCTGGCACACCAAAACGGGACAACTTTAAAAGAAGAGGCCGTTCGTTTGGGTTATGTAACCGAATCGGAATACGACGAGTGGGTTAAGCCTGAAGACATGACAGGGAGCTTAAAGAGTTAAGCAAGCTTGTCTAGTTGATCTGAGTCAATATAGAAAAGTGTCGCTTCAACTATTGTTTTATTGTTATGAAATCCTTATCCATCATAAAGCGCGAGCACCGCAACCTCAACGCGGTTCTGTTTACCTTGGAAAGGCTCGTGCTTGAAATCGAGGAACATAATAAGGCGATAGATTTCGTCATCATGCATGGCATTGTCTATTATCTCGATTCATTTCTAGATCGTTTTCATCACCCTAAAGAAACGGACTATCTCTTTCCGGCGATAGAGAACCATTGCCCCGATGCGAGACCTGTATTGGATCTGCTAGGACAGCAACACGCACAAGGGGAGCGACTTCTGGTTAAGCTTCTGAAAACACTTTCGGCGTATGAATTTCTAGGTCCCGCAGGTTTCGGCCCGTTTCGAGATGCGGCAACTGAGTATGTCGAATTCGAACGGCAGCACGCCTATAAAGAAGAAAAGGAGGTATTACCCTTGGCCGAAAAGCATCTGACGCAGTCAGAATGGGATCACATCGACGCCGCTTTTGCCGACAATCAGGATCCGATCTTTGGTGAGCGGCCACAAACGGAATTCAGAGAACTGTTTAAGACTCTGGGGTGTCTGATACCCGCACCCTATGGCCTAGGCCCCGAACTAAAATCCAACTAGGAACATCCACACTACGGGCACCCTCACAGCCTTATGGGGATCTCCTACAACCGGTCGCCATGCGGGTCGCGTTGTTCTCGCGCAAAGGCGCAGAGCCCGCCAAGAAACAAATAACTGTAACAGTATCGAGTAGAACAAACCTTAAAGCAGCACTTAGCATCGACTGCAGTACCGTTAATTACTTTTACTAGCTACTAGATACAAGCTACTCGCTACTGTTATGTAGGAGCGGCGCCCTCGCCGCGATTATCGGTGCTGGGTGCGCCTACTACATCTCGTCATTCCGGCCGAGCGAGCAAAGCGAGGAGAGCCGGAATCCATGCGTCATTCAACTGGATCCTGGAACCACAATTCACGTGTTCTCCTGCAGATTCGCTAAGACGATAGGAAAGAAAAAATTTGTTTAGAGCTTGACGTCTTGGTTGTAGGAACGGCGCCACTGCAACTTTCGTTCTATTATCTTTGCTGGATTCCCGCTAAGGGCACCGGGAATGACGACGGGCTGGATTTTCGCAGCTGCAACGCGGCCTCGCAATGACCTGACCAATTTCTTGACAAGAACTAATTTAAACTTCCCAACTCCTTAGCCCGTTCCCGCAGTTTGAATTTTTGAATTTTTCCGGTTGATGTCTTTGGGAGCTCGCTGAAGATTACAGTCTTGGGGCATTTGTAATGCGCTAAGTTGTCGCGACAAAATTGAATAACCTCTTCCTCTGACGCTTCTATGCCTGATCGAAGGGTAATGAACGCACAGGGTGTTTCGCCCCACTTGTTATCGGGCCGGGCCACAACCGCGGCAGCGTCGACGCCGGGAAATTTATATAGGGTGTCTTCGACCTCAATAGATGAGATGTTTTCCCCGCCGGAGATAATAATGTCTTTTGACCGATCCTTAAGCTGAATGTAATTATCCGGATGCATCACACCCAAATCACCCGAGTGAAACCAGCCGTCACCCAAGCTCTCGTTTGTTGTGGCAGCGTTTTTCAAATATCCCTTCATAACGATGTTGCCTTGAAACATAACCTCCCCCATGGTTTCACCGTCTCGCGGCACAGGTTGCATGGTTTCCGGATCTATCACATCAAGCCCTTCGAGCATGTGGTAGGTCACCCCCTGGCGAGATTTTTCATGTGCTCGCTCCTCGACGGATAACCCATCCCATTCGTCTTTCCAAGCGCACATAACCGCAGGTCCGTATGTCTCGGTGAGGCCATACACATGGGTGACTTTAAAGCCCCCTTGTTCCATCGCAGCCAACACTTGAGCGGGGGGTGGGGCAGCCGCCGTCATCACATTGACTTCATGACTAAATGTTCTGTGCTCTTGATCGGTAGCGTTGATGACCATACCCAACACGATCGGCGCGCCACAAAAGTGGGTAACCTTCCGGTCCGCAATTGCGTTATAGATGTTTTCACCACTGACTTTGCGGAGACAAACGCTGGTACCGGCAACAGCGGCCAAAGTCCAAGGGAAACACCAGCCGTTACAGTGAAACATGGGTAGCGTCCATAGATAAACTGGGTGATGTCCCATGTTCCAACCGACAACGTTACTGATTGCATTGAGGTAAGCACCACGATGGTGATAAACGACGCCTTTAGGGTCACCGGTTGTGCCCGATGTATAGTTTAGCGAAATGGCTTGCCATTCATCCTTTGGAAGTGTCCATTCAAATTCTGGATCACCCTCATTTAAAAACGATTCGTACTCTACTTCACCAATCAACTCACCATCGACTTTGTCATCGTCGACATCGATAACCAACGGTTTACTCTTACATTGAGTCAGCGCTGCCCGAGCCGTCGCACTAAATTCCTTATCGGTTATCAATACCTTGGCTTCGCCGTGGTCGAGAATAAAAGCCACGGTGGCGGCGTCCAGCCGTGTATTGATTGTGTTCAATACCGCACCGGCCATGGAAACACCGAAATGGGCCTCATACATAGCGGGAATATTCGACATCAGCACAGCAACCGTATCGCCCGCGCCAATACCTCGCTTTTTTAGTGCAGACCCGAGTTGTCGGCAACGGGTATATGTTTCCAGCCAGGTATAACTGCGGTCGTCGTGGACGATGGAGGTGTATTCCGGGTATACAGACGCAGTCCGTTTGATAAAGCTTAAAGGAGATAGCTGGGTGAAGTTTGCTACCCGTTTTTGTAAACCCGTAGCGTAGGGTCCGGTGTCAACGATATCGCTCACAACATCCTCCTCGTATACTCAAAGGGGCCCTCGGTCTTTATCGCAGGAGAAAGAAGAGGCCCTAAGGGTCAGTATTATATCGAATACCCATATGATCGCGGACGCAGTGACAAAGTGATCTGTCGCATATAGATATGCGGGCCAAAGAATGTGGGGTGAATCCGCTGAAATTCTTTGATAAGCTTTCTTTCCACTCAGGTATGCAGAATAAACCCCGCCTGAGTCCAAAACCGCCACTCATTTAGGAGATCACACTTGGGCATCGTCTTTATGGATCGCGTAGCTGCGATCGTGGTTCTTGTTGTAGCCATTACTTTCAGTGTAACCAGTTCTGCCATGGATCAGATCCCTGATCAGGATACGGTCGTGGAAAAGATCGGAAGAGTGGAGTTTTCACCTTATGCAGGCCGTGAATACCCGACCAAGGTACTCTGGGGTGACACCCATCTGCACACTTCAGTGTCGGTTGACGCCGGCACCATGAACCGGATCGGCCAGGAGGACGCGTTTCGCTTTGCACGTGGTGAAGAGGTCACAACGACCCATGGGCTGCGGGCCAAACTGTCCCGACCATTGGATTGGATTGTCGTGTCCGACCACGCCGAAATGTATGGATTAATGCCCAGGTTATTAAATGGCGATCCTGAGATATTGTCTCAAGAAAAAGGCAGACGCTGGTACGACATGTTAACGACGGGAGATCGAGACCAGATCTTTAAAACGGCAATGGAGATTGTCTCCACTCTGACCGACGACGAAACTCCGATTAAAAGCGACAAAATCGTTCGGGACGCATGGCGTGAATACACAGCGCTTGCTGACAAGTACAACGAGCCAGGACGCTTTACCGCTTTGATCGGCTACGAGTGGACTGCGATCGGTGGTTTCAACATGCACCGAAATGTCATATTCCGTGGGGATGCCAGTGTGGCCAATCAAACTGTGCCTTTTTCGCAATACGACAGCAAGAATCCGGAAGACCTTTGGAGGGCACTGGCCGCTTTCGAGGAAAAGGCAGGTGCCTACGTGCTGTCCATCCCCCACAACGGAAACCTCAGTAACGGTCGAATGTTTACGGTAGAAACCTTTGACGGCCAGCCTCTCACCAAGGAAATCGCGGAATTAAGAGCCCGTATGGAGCCTTTGGTCGAGACAACCCAGATTAAAGGTGACAGTGAGGCGCACCCCTTCTTGTCTCCGGATGACGAGTTCGCCGACTACGAGACCTGGGACCGGTCGAACCTCAACGGTACTGAACTAAAGAAAAAGGAGATGTTGAGATGGGAGTACACCCGCGAAGCACTTAAGACCGGTTTAATGCTGGAAAACAGCCTAGGCGTCAATCCCTACAAGGTCGGCCAGATCGGTAGTACCGATGCGCACACTTCTTTGTCCGCGGTTGAAGAAGAGAATTTCTTCGGTAAACACTCAGGCGTGGAGCCTGAGCCTCAACGTTGGGAACATCTGGTGATCGAAGCACCCGATCCGGAATTGAGCATATATGGCTGGCAGCAAGCGGCATCAGGTTATGCTGCCGTGTGGGCCAAAGAGAACACACGAGAAGCTGTCTTCGACGCCATGATGCGGAAAGAGACCTATGCCACAACTGGATCTCGCATTTTGGTGCGGTTTTTCGGGGGATGGAACTTCGAAGAACAAGATGCACAATCCCGGCTCCCTGCCGGCGTAGGGTACGAGAAAGGTGTGCCTATGGGTGGAGATCTAACCCAGGCGCCGCAGGGCAAGTCCCCGACCTTTCTGGTGGCGGCCATGAAGGATCCCTTGAGTGGCAATCTCGACCGCATCCAGATTGTCAAAGGATGGCAGGACGCTGCAGGTGAATTGCACGAGAAGATATACGACGTGGTCTGGAGCGGAGACCGACAACCCGGTACGGATGGCAAACTTCCGGCTGTAGGCAATACAGTGGACGTTAAGAACGCCACGTGGAGTAACAGTATTGGATCACCAGAACTCATCAGCATTTGGACGGATCCAGATTTCGATGCGGCAGAGCGCGCCTTCTACTACGCTCGCGTCATTGAAATCCCAACACCACGTTGGACTGCATACGAAGCCTTGCGATTCGGTATCGAGATGAGCAAAGAGGTTCCGATGGTGACACAGGAGCGAGCCTATACCTCACCGATTTGGTATACACCTGGCTCGTAGGCAGACCGATCGACCCCATCACAGGTTTTTCACATATATTCGTTTAAATACCGGCTTAGCCCCGAAAAGTCACACAACTGATAAAGGAGTCATGAATGCGACTTAGTCCCTTGGTTCTTGTCCTCAGCCTGATGCTGAGTGCACTACCGGCATTGGCCCAACTGCCCGTCCCACCGGACGCGGAAAAAGTGCTCTCCGATGCCTATACTGGTAAAAGTTACTCGCCGTGGGCCCAGCGTGGTTTTCCGAGTAATGTGTATTGGGGTGATACCCATCTTCATACCTCTCTTTCTATGGATGCCGGTGCATTTGGTAATCGACTGGGTCTCGAAGAGGCGTATCAATTTGCTCGTGGTGATGAAGTGGTTGCAACCACAGGTATTCCGGTGAAGCTGTCTCGGCCACTCGACTGGCTGGTTATTTCCGATCACTCCGACAACATGGGTTTCTTCCCTGATCTTTTTGCCGGCAAACAGCATATTCTGGCCGATCCCACAGGGAAGGAGTGGTACGATCGAATCCAGGCCGGTGAGGGGGTCTCGGTCGCGCTGGAACTTATCGGTAAATTTTCACAGGGCGAATTCCCGGAAAGATTGATGTACACCCCCGATTCTGATCCCTATAAAGCGGTCTGGCAGGAAACGATAGAGGCTGCAGAGAAATATAACGATCCAGGCAAGTTTACCACTTTCATCGGCTCCGAATGGACGTCTCTCATCAAAGGCAACAACATGCATCGAGTGGTGATACACCGTGACGGTGCAGACAAGGCATCGCAGACCGTGCCCTACACCACCACCCCACCTCTAGGCAGCCCGAATCCGCGTGACCTTTGGAAATGGATGACGAATTACGAAGAGAAAACGGGCGGTGATGTGTTGGCCATTGCACACAACGGCAACCTCGCCAACGGCATCATGTTTCCGCTCGAAGCGCAATGGGACGGTACGGTACTCGATGAGGAGTACGTGACTCAACGCGCGAAATGGGAACCCGTTTATGAGATCACCCAGATCAAAGGTGATGGCGAGGCGCATCCTTTTCTGTCACCGGACGATGAGTTCGCCGACTACGAGCAATGGGATGTTGGCAATCTCGATCTTTCGCAAGCCAAGACTAATGACATGCTCGCCGGGGAATATGCCCGCGAGGCGCTAAAACGTGGTCTTGAGATCGAAGCCCGCCTCGGCACGAATCCGTATAAATTCGGTCATATCGGCTCTACCGACAGCCATACCTCCCTATCTACCGCAGAAGAAGATAATTTTTTTGGTAAGCATACCGGCTATGAGCCCAGCCCCCATCGCATGGAACATGTGATGATGGAATCTCCAGATAAAAAGCTTCGGCTCGACGGCTGGCAATTGGTCGCGTCCGGGTTGGCCGCAGTCTGGGCCACCGAGAACACACGCGAGGCGATCTTTGATGCTATCGCACGCAAAGAAGTGTATGGCACGACCGGCAGCCGCATGCTGGTGCGTTTCTTCGGCGGGTGGGAGTTCACCGATCAAGATGTCAACAGTCGCTCTCCGGCATTCACCGGCTACCGCAAAGGTGTACCGATGGGGGGTGATCTACTCCCAGCACCGGACGGTGCCAAAGCCCCGACCTTTATGGTTTATGCGCTGCGTGACCCCATTGGGGCCAACCTGGATCGCATCCAGATCGTCAAAGGTTGGATGGATGCCGACGGCAAGACCCATGAGAAGGTTTATAACGTGGCTTGGTCGGGCGGAAGAGAAATCGGTGCCGATGGCAAGTTGCCTAAAGTGGGCAATACAGTGGATGTCGAAAACGCCAACTGGACCAATACCATTGGCGCCTCCGAACTCACCACCGTGTGGACCGATCCGGATTTTGATCCGGCTCTGTCGGCGGTCTACTATGCTCGTGTGATCGAAATTCCGACACCACGTTGGTCGACCTATGATGCTTTTCGATTCGGCATCCCGATCCCTGAAGGCGCACCGACCTCAACCCAGGAACGAGCCTATACCTCACCGATCTGGTACACACCGAAGTCTTGATCCAAGGTTGCTAAATTAAGATTTTTCGACATGAGGGCGCCGCTCTATTGTAGGAGCGGCGCCCTCGCCGTGATTACTGAATGAAACAAATCGTCTTAAGTTTTTTAGTCTTGAAATGATCAAGGACGCAAGGTTCTACGAAAAGGCTATGCGAAAGTTTTAATGGTTATTCTCAATTCTTGTAAAGCTCGGAGGTTTCTATTCTGGGTAGCGCCGATTATCGGGGCGGCGTTGGCGGGAATAGCCTATCGTTGGCTCGGTGGTGAGAACGACAGCTAGTTTACCCTTATTTGTTACCGAAGGAGGTAAAGTAAATGAAACCAATCCGTACTTTTTTTGCGACCACAATGGTTGCCTTGTTGTTCACATCCCCCGTTTACGCTGAACGAGAACAGTTTGATACCGACAAAATGCTCTCGGACCTGGAGTCACAGCTTAAGTTGTCAGGTGATAAATTGGATAAGTTAAAGCCGGCAATGGACGCCAAGAGTGAGGAGCTCAAAAAAAGCATTCATGAATCGGTGGATGAAGGTTTTATGCAACTGGAAAACCTGACAACACAACTCGATGCGGCCTCTAAAGAAGCGGAGGCACAACTAAAAGAAGCACTGTCCAGCGAGGAAATGCAGCAGCTCAAAGACTATCTCAATAAGATCGATGCCGAGGCGATCAATCAAATACGGGATGAGCTCGTTGCCCAGTTGAGTGAGTTTCTCAAGTTGACAGAGGAGCAGATTGCAAAGGTCAAACCGATTTTGGAAGATAGCTTCAATCAGTTGGGCGAGCTGCTCGACCAGCTCGTGCGTGAAGGCGGCAAAAGTCTTGAAAAATTTAAGAGCCAATTCGATCAACTCAATGAAGAGCTGAAACAAAAGCTGCGCGACAATCTAAATCCCGAGCAGATTAAATCTCTCGATACAAATCGAGAGGAGCTAAGACAGAATATAAAGCAGGCTTTGGATTTGAGTTAGAAACATGGGTGGCGGCTCCTAGTCCGTAGTGATTTTGTAGGAGGCCCGCCCTCGGGCCGATCGGTTGTCATCGGCACACAAATCATCGCGGCGAGGGCGCCGCTCCTACCACAATAGAGAACAACCGCATCATAGGTTGGGAAGGTAGGGTGTTTCAGTGTTGTAATGATAAGAGCCTGGAAACTAATGCGACTGATAAGACTGTTCTGCCTATTCTCGATCATCCATTTGTGCTTCCCCGCATATGGCGACGATGTGCCATTCTGGCGCCAACTGGTTGAAAAACGCCTGGAAAAAATACGCGCCGGAGAGGTTTATGCGCCGCTATTACACCGACAACAGATCCGTTCCCTCTCTTATGCGTACTATCGGTCTACTGAAAGTCTGAGCCTCTCCGACAGTGACCCGCTTCACGTTGCCCTACCTGCGGGAGAGGAGTTAGAGGCTTACCGGGCATTGTATGAACAAAGTGATTCAGAAGCTTTGGTCTATTTGGATGAGTTATATGGTAAGCGGGACGATTTGAAAGCACTGGCCTTGAGAGATTCTGACGGAGACGGCTTGCCTGATTATCGAGTGAGCGACTACTTCGGTAAGTTCATGGAGGGAGACATCGATGTGGATGGTGATGGCGTAAGGAATCTATACGACAGTCACCCCTACGATAGATCCAAAGGTGGGCAGGACGATGACGATGACGGTGTTCCAGATCGGGCCGGGAGCTATAACGACGTGAATGCAAACGGTTTGCCAGACCATCTGGATTGGTCGGTTCACAAAAATGATCGAGATATGGCCGACATTCAACAACGTTTGTTTGACCAACATAGGATTGTCTTGGTGGAGCGTAACGCGTTGTTTGATCTTGAACTCGCCCAAGCGGTAGACGACGC
>JASJAT010000219.1 GCA_030066885.1 Arenicellales bacterium
CAAGTAAACCGCCGTGAGTCGCCTGTCGTGCTCTTAAATAAATAAAGAATCAGCGGGTGGCGGCTATTAGTGTGCCAAAGCTGCCTGATTGCTAAAAGCTTGTACCACTATCTCTGATCTTCAATCGACCGGCTCTGAACGGCCAATTCCTGACATCTAGTGATCGATGAGAATACTCAACACTCACCTAAGTATTATCTTTTTGAGTCGCTGCCTAGAAGCTTATTTCACGGGAGTTCTTTCAGTTCAAACCGCACCTTCTCTAACAGTTCTTGTGGACCAATCTGTCTAGGCATCCGCTCTCTCTTAACATAGATATGCTTCAGGAATCGACCGTGTTTCTCCTTTACTTTCTCTTTGAATAGATCAATGTATTTTTGTTTAAATCGGCTGTTAAACGTATTGAACAGAACAACACCCTTATCGGTGAAATCGTTGCTTTCGACGAACTGCCAAACGGGGGGTGCGGGGCTGTACCACCATATCGGCGAGCCGATAAAAATGGTCTCATAGCGGGATAGGTCGACTTTTTCCGGGGTGATGACGGCGTGATGAGACTGTGAATCCTTCAATGCGTTAAGCAAACCACGAAATCCGATTCGGTAGTCCTCCGCCTCTAGATGTACCAGATTTGCGTTATAGTGTTTGGCAATCTCCATTGCCATTAACTCCGTGTTGCCCGAGCGAGAGAAGTAAGCGACTAATACTTTAGATTCTTGACTGCCACTCCATTCATAGTTCGCCATTTCGGCGTTCCGCCGAAACTGCCAGTTTTCTATCTGAACAATAGTAACCGCAGCACCTGCCACCAACAGCAGCGCAATGATGACGAACCATATTGCAACCTTCTTGGCGCGCATATCTCTGCCGACTTAAGGATTCTTGAATCGAGAGGCGCTAGAACAGCCAGGTGTAGACCTCACCGAACACAGCACCTCTTTCAGGTGTACCAGAATCCATAGGTGCCCCGCATCGGGGACAAACGTAGCCTCGCAATTCGGGATTGTATTGCTTAGGTATCTCCCCATTGCAGGTGGCACACTGAGGTCTAGTCCGCAGAACCAAAGAAGGACCTTGATCTTGATCTTGTCCAGCGGAAAATCCCATGGACGTCCATGGTTGGCGGACATATCACTCACCATGCCCTGTGCACCGCCGCTCAACGCCTCGGTGAAATCCTTGATCAGCATGTCCTCAATCTCTGGGCGAGCAAGTATCGCTTTATCCACATCATGCATCTTGTATTTCATGGTGTTGATATAACGAGCAGGATTGCGGCGAATAACAGATGCCAGCAGTCGTACATTCAGAGTGGATAGCCATGGCAAATGCCAAGCCAGTTTCATAAAGAAACGGTTTGTCTTACTCATACCCTCGAATACGGCAGGAGCACTAGTGGGGGCTGGGCATGAAACCACACCGACCGATGTCAAGCGTTGTGGCATTTTCCAAGCACAAGCGAGTGCTCCGGGGCCACCCCCCGATACGCCAACTACTGCGAAGGTTTCTATTTCCAAGACATCAGTCAACGCAGCGATGTCATCCGCCCAATCCAGAAGAGTTCGCCCCGGTTTAGGGTCCGATCTACCGTAACCAGGTCTATCCGGTGCGATGATTCGCAAGCCCGATGGAAATGGATTATCTGGAATATAACCCCATGAAAGACGTGAACCAGGCAGCCCGTGAAAAAGAAAGACAGGGGCACCATTGGCTTCTCCATATTCGGCATACGCCAATTGGCGTTTGTCAGAGAGCTGAACAACGTTATCTATTCGAGGTGGGGCGATGACTGTCACCTCCTGCATCTGAAATTACTAAGAAGCCTTGGGGAATGCTATGCCACGGTCTTTTTCAGGGCCTTGTTATAGATCAATTGTTATCCGCTTCGGTTCGCAAGTTATCCCTCCCGCTCTTTAATGTATAAAGAATCAGTGAACGGCAGGTATTGGCTGCATAGCAGACCACGGTGAGTTGATACTAATCAGGTGGAAGGACTCTTACTTATCCGTCTCTGAACGGCCAAAAGGAGGCATTCGAGTGCTAGTTGGTTAGGGTGATCATGCAACCTTCCGATACTTACCCCAAATCTTCTCCGGCAGATACCACAATACGCCTCCACCGATGACAACGAGTAACACCCATAAGAGTATCCAACCACTTGTACCGAACCATAGAATTCGAAATCCATGAAGCAAGCCTAAGACTGCCATCAACAGAAAAAATGGTCCCGTAAGATAACAATGCCTACGGCCGCAACGACGAGCATTTAACAGACAGGCAAACCCCATCCAGGCCAGTGCGATAGTCCAAATGATGGTCTTGGTTGGGTGTGGCAAGAAAACCGTCCCAACCAGAGCTAAGGAAGGTAGCCCCCAAGCAAGAAGATAGGAGCGAGAGTTGCTGACCCAATCTCCAGTCAGATTCTGTGACAACGTGATTCCCTAGTTGACTTATTTTGCCTCACCCGGTGAAAAGCCCGATTCCACAATAGCTTTGTTTATGGCCTCCAGATCCACTGCAATGCCGTCCTTCATCTTGTCTCAAGCCGGAGGGCGCGAGTTTTACAGAGATCCGTCAAATGCCGCTAGCGCTCTACGGCGGGGGCGGTGCGGATCCTGAAGAGGATGTAGCCCGTTCCGAGGATTCCTAGGCCGATCAGTATCGCACGGGCCGTTGGCGTGACAACGCCGAGGATCGTCACCGCGATGAAAATGCCGGACCACATCGCAACGACGGACATGGCCTTGGCGCGTCGTGGCATGGCGCCGGACTCGGCGAGCCGCAGGTACGGCCCGAGTTTCGGGTGCTCGCGCAGCCACCGCTCAAGGCGCGGTGAGCTGCGCACGAACAGGTAGGAAGCGGCCAGCAGAAAGATGGTTCCGGGGAGTCCCGGAACCATGACACCGACGACGCCGACGGCGACACAGACGAGACCCAGCCCCGCGAAGATCCTGCGCTTCGCCCCCGTACTGATTTTCGTGACTTTATTTTGACTGCCTGACATTCCTACCTCCAGCCGAGTTTAGCCTACACTAACAACCCAGACGAGACCAAGGTATGGGTATGGAGTTTGAGGGGGCGATTGACGTTCTAGTACGTCCGCTTTGGGTCGCGAGCTGATATAGCTTCCGCATCGCAGCAACGTTGAGGTTAAGGTCCGCTTTTAGCGCAAGAACAGCCCCATCGATAACCACCCGTTTCAAAGCCAGTATTTTTAATTCGACCGATTCCACGCGGTCATAAGTGGACACTCAAGTTCCACGATAATATTGTTATTAGGTTCGAAACATTATAATTCTGCTGCTAGGCGCAAACTAATTGAGTAGGCAAGATGAAAATTGGATTCATTGGTTACGGCAACATGGCTCGGGCACTTTCAAAACGCTGGGCTTCGACGCACGAAGTATTCATCGGCGGAAGAGATACTGAACGCGCAGCTGAGTTAGCCAAGGAAATACACGCAGCTGGAAGCGGCTCGATACCCGATGCCGTTCAATTTGGTGATGCAATTGTCTTGGCGACACCAGCTAATGCGGTCGAAGAGGCCATCCAAAGTGGAGGCGGCACCAATGCGTTCTCTGGAAAGGTCGTAATTGACATCAACAATCCGGTCAGTGTGCCTGGTGGACCACACGATAATGTAGGCGAGTACTACCTTCCAATCAGTTTTGATGAGGGTTCTTTAGCCGAGCACATTGCCACATTGATTCCGGAAGCAAAAATTGTAAAGGCGTTCAACATGTGCCAGGCCTCCGTTTGGGAAATGGATCCCCCAGAATTTGATGGGCGTAAATTGGTTACTCTTTATTGCGGTGACGACTCCAGTGCCAAATCAAAGGTTGCTGAACTTATTGATTGCCTTGGCTGTGAAGCGGTTGATGTCGGTGAGCTGAAGTATGCCAGACTATTAGAGGCATCCGCTTGTATTGTTATCAAGTTTCTTTTCTCCGGGCGAGACATGCGTACTGTTCTAAATCTTATTCAACCTGAAGTAAAACCAATCTAACTTATGCTTGACACGGGTGGGAGAGACCCTGGGTATGCCGGATGTGGATATGGGTCCGGCTATGGATTTCGATTTTTAGACCACCTCGCTCAGCGAAAAGATTGAGCAGTATTGTTTTTCGAGCGATCTGTTCTGTCCTTAGCTATTTTTCTTTCAAGTCGACTTGATGCTTCACATCGACTCATCCGTTAAATAAGAGACCCGATACGAACGGCAGAAAAGGATCGGTAGCTGCTTATCAAACCTTCTTTATATTAGGAAACAGTAACAGGCAGCTTTCAACCCGAGAGCGGACCTCGGCCACAAGGTGAATTAGATCGAGTATTGCTGCGGCTATGAGGCGGCTCCCGGCCAACTCCGGCCTTACGTCGGTGAGACCTAGACGGCTGTTTCATACTCATCGCGGACATTTTCTGTTACTTTTTCTTAGTTCGGGTCTACTTTACGTGAGTGTAAGAAAATAAAACGACAACTCCAGAATAGGACATAGTGGAATTACTCTCCGCGCTCGTATATGCGGCCGTAGTGGTCGTTCTGATATTCGACTACACGAACGGTTTCCACGACGCCTCCAATATCATTGCAACGCCGATTGCCTCAAGGGCACTGACACCGATACAGGCGGTGGTGATCGTCGCGACCTTCGAGTTTCTCGGACCGATCCTTGGGGGCACGGCGGTGGCCAACACGATCGGCAAGTTCGTGAACCTTGATGAAATTACGGCCGTGCTCTCGGTCACGGTCATCTTGTGCGGCTTGAGCGGGGCTATTTTCTGGAACGTGATTACGTGGTGGTTTGGTATCCCCTCGTCGTCCTCCCACGCCCTCGTCGGGGGTTTGACTGGGGCTGTAGTGATCGCCGTTGGCACAGACCATGTGCTCTGGGGTTTCTCTGAACTTGCGCAGGGGCAGTTTACGGGTGTGACCAAGGTGTTGCTAGCCCTGGTGTTGTCTCCAATCATCGGTTTCTGGGCTGGATTCATGGTCCACCGCCTGGTCTTCTTTCTGATGCGCGCGGCGAAACCAACCGTCAATAAGTTCTTCAAGCGTATTCAGATCTTCTCCTGCGCCGGTCTGGCTTTTTCCCACGGCGCCAACGATGCCCAGAAGAGCATGGGTATTATTACCCTCGTGCTCTTAAACGGTGGCTTAATCACTGAGTTCCATGTACCGTTCTGGGTAATCCTGTCCTGTGCCTCGGCCATCACCCTGGGCATCCTCTCCGGCGGTTGGCGTATAGTGCGTACCGTCGGATTTGGCATCTTCAAAGTACGTCCCATTCATGCTTTCGACGCACAACTCACGTCGGCGGCGGTTATTTTCAGCGCATCCGTGGTCGGCGCACCGGTGTCGACAACGCATGTAGTGAGCTCTTCGTTAATGGGCATTGGTGCCTCGGAGCGCCCGAAGGCAGTTCGCTGGGCGAAGGCGAAAGAAATAGTCAGCACCTGGATCATCACCATCCCGTGCGCCGGTACGATATCGATGCTGACCTACCTTATGGTAAATAGCCTCATCGGCTTTAACTTACCGAGATGATCCATGCAACCATTTATATTTCATCTTGACTAAAGAGGAATACCCTATGAGCGGCAGCTCCAATTCTGTTGTTACCAAGCTCGTCGACCGCGTATTTCCCCGCATGCCGGACTTTTACGGTCTGATCAATAAACAATGCGACCTGATCGTCAAGGCTATGGACGTGTTCGTGACATTCATGGAGACCGGCGATAAGGAGACCGGCAAGCTAGTACTTGCTCTGGAGAAGGAAGGCGACGACCTTAAATCACGGCATATGGCAATCCTGAGCCGCGCTTTTGCCACGCCCATGGACCGCGAGGACATCTATCGTGCGATCGTCACTATTGACGAGATCCTTAACTACGCGAAGACTGCTGTACGCGAGGTAGAAATCTTGGAGATCAAGCCCAACGAGCATATGGCCGAGATAGCGCGCTTGATCCGCGACGGCAGCGTTGCGCTGCGCGACGGTTACGCAAAGCTCTCCACTGACCCCATGGATGCCGAAGTAAATGCTGCGACGGCACGCAAGGCAGAGCGAAACACGGAAAAAATATACCGATTGGCTCTGGCCGAACTTTTCCACGCTGATAAGCATCTTCAAGCCTTGGGGCGAAAGGAGAAGGATGCTGAAGTGAATGCGATGATATACGTCATCGAAATATTCAAATACCGTGAGGTCTACCGCCATCTCTCCAACACAGCGGACCGCTTAGAGCATGCCGGTGGCGTACTCCGAGATATCGTCGTGCAGATCGCGTGAAACATCCGTAATTAGGTGCCAAAGTCGTCGCCGAGAATGGCCGCTTCATTGGGTCGACTCCGGAAATAGCTGCTGCAAAGCAGCAAGAGTAGAGTAAGCGTCCGCTCCTAACTCTAAAGCTGCCTGATTGCTGAGAGGCTACCTATTCCTCTCTATTCCTGAATCGACGGAAGGAAAACCTCCGGGAACCCGGGGGCAAACAGGCGTTATGCAAGTCAAAAACATTCAAAATGGCGCCTCAGTATAAGTATAGGTAAGACTCATCTGAACAGAATCCCGTTTTCGAACCACCGGTTTGTGATCATGGTGATGCCCCTGTCAGCAGCCCATGGTAACAACCATCGTTCGGTCAATTTATCTCTTCCGGTCGGGGGGGCAGCGCAAAGCTTACTTCGTCTCAGCTGCAGGCAATTCAATGCGCGAACCGGTCCGTAGCCCTTGTTGGGAAGTATACATTGGCCATCGTCACCGAGTACCCACTCGAGGTACTCCCGAATCACTCCTTCGGGCTGGCCGTTGGTATATAGATAGAGAGGCCGTGTAATGGGGTAGTTGCGTTGCTGAATCGTGTTTGCGCTTGGCGCGACACAAGGTTTGTCTTCGGATTCCGATAAACAGACGGTGTTGGCCGTCGGTCGCGAATATGCGAAGCTGCTGTAGCCGATCGCACACGGCGTTTGAGAGACCAGATCAAGAACGTGGCGCGAGGCGACCATCGATCGCGTCCCTAGCTTGTAATCTCGAGTGCTACCCATCACTGCACGACGGAAGTACACGTAGGTACCAGAGCTGGATTGGCGGCCGACGCGTACAATCTTCTGGTCTTTGCAACCCGAGACCTCTATCCCTAGATCGGTCCAGAACTCGATTGAGCCGCCTTCCCCATAAATCTCAGCGAGTTGTGCGAAGTTGAGTGAGCGAATGGGATTGTTAGAATGGACATATACGGCGACTGCGTCATAGCCGACCAAATGTTGGACCGGATCTTGGCCTCTCTGTCTCGCCCGGGCGATTTCTTCCTTAGTCATTGCCCTGCTTGTATTGGCGATGTCGACGGTGCCATTGATCAATGCGGCAATACCCGTACCAGAACCACCCGCGTTTACCACGATGCCTGTCTGTGCATCAACTTTGTGATAAGCCTCTGACCACGATTGAACGGCATGAACCATGGTGTCGGATCCCTTGTTCTGAAGCAGGGTACGTGCTGTCGCCGGAGCGCAATACGTCACAGTAAGAATGAGGGAGAAAAAACCAATTAGTGCTCTATTGGGCATCAGCTCGACCTCGTATATGTCCTCTTGTAGCGATCGTGGTTCGAAAGATTGTTATTCCTGACTGGGTTTAAATATGTTGGTGATATTGACATTCTTAGCTCGTCCGAAAAATAGCAAGTGTTCTTCTTTCACGATATCGGGTCTGTTAATCATGGACTACTCCTTTCTCATCTCCCTTTCGAATCCGGCGACTAAGTAGGTGACAATCTCTTCCAGGCGCTCAATCTCAGCGTCGGTCACAATCCTGGCAAAAATATCGGGCTGCGTCTCGGCCCATTGAGCTAGGGAGTTCAAGTCACGATGAATGTTATATAGCGACTTTGTTCGACTCAGCGACCTTGATTTGCTCATCGCACTGGGCTTTCTTGGTTGTCGCCCCGTATACTCAATTGGCGGAAAAAGAATGCTCATTTGCCACACTTACAGCAGCAACGACTCCTTGTTCCACTGATAAAGAGACCTACTATAGCTTTAGATCCTCAAGGT
>JASJAT010000220.1 GCA_030066885.1 Arenicellales bacterium
AAAGGCTTGCGAGATGTTCGAGAAGGCGATTTCACTCGATCCTGACTATGCCGGCGCCTATGCACTGCTCGCAGAAACATACGCCCGCGATTGGCTTACGTTCTGGAACGAACCGCTTGATAAAAGCTTCGAACGCGCCTGGACCAATGCAAAAAAAGCAATAGCACTCGACGATACCGATAGCCAAACGCACACAGCACTTGGTGTGGTTGACCTCTTTAGCGGTGATCTCGAACGCGCACACTTTCATTTAGATAGGGCACTCACCTTAAATCCAAACGATACGCACGCGTTAATTTATATGGCTCGCAATGACGTAGTCTTAGGTAACTTAGATCAAGCGTTAGAGCACGTTACTCAGGCACGTCGTAACAACCCTTTTGGGAAATATGATTGGATGCTAGTTCCAGTTCGCTATATGGCACATCATTACGAAGACGCAATAAATGTAATGAGAGGAATACAAAACCCAGTACCCATCAATTTTTGTTGGATGGCGGCGAGCTATGCGCAGGCGAGTGAGATTGAGAACGCGCAAGAGATGATTGCGAAATTTATCGCTATAGCAAAGGAAAAACTGACCTCTGTGGGTACACAGATACCACAAAGTTGGTCTGACTTTATAATCGAACGTTGGCCGTTTAAAAAACGCGACGACAGGGAACATTTTATTGATGGCCTGCGCAAGGCGGGTGTCCCTGATTGAGTGTGCTGAAGCGACCTTGTCTAGTTGTTTGTTTTTAAGAAAGCTCTGATCAATTGAAAGCCTTGTCATCGAGGCCACGTCAGCAATTGTGGCAAGCTTCCTCAGGGTCACTTCGCGTCGATAGAGTACTAACTTCTATCCAATGGTAACATCGGCGTAAACAAGCTTTAGTAACAGTAAAAACGTCACAAGTAATGATTCGAAAGTTCGACGACACGACTGCTTTGCTGCTGATCGACGTACAGAAGGGCGTGAATGACACGCAATACTACGGTGGGAAAACGGGTCGACGGAATAATCCAGATGCCGAAGCAAACATTGCAGCACTACTGACCGAATGGCGCAGGGCCGGCGGACGGGTTGCCTTTACACGTCATGATTCTCGGGAAGCCGGATCACCGCTCAAGTTGTCCTTGGAAAGCGGTTCGCAGTTGGATGGCCTTGAACCTGCCCAGGGGGACATTGTCGTTACCAAAGACGTTAATAGTGGATTCATCGGTACGCCACTTGAGGTAGAACTGCGACGGGCGGGAATTCAAAGACTGGTCGTGGCCGGCTTTTTTACAAACTTCTGTGTGGAGACGACAGTGCGAATGGCCGGAAATATGGGCTTCGACACCTACCTGGTTCACGATGCCTGCGCGACCATGAACAGGGTGGGCCTGGATGGAACCGACTACGATCCCGACTTGGTGCATGGGATGTCCGTTGCGAGCCTGCATGGCGAGTTCTGCACGGCTCTCTCGACCCGGGATGCTATCGGCTTGTGTACTAGCGATGCTAGTCATCTGGCCCGGGCGCAAGGCAACGAATAATGTATGGTGTGTCGTCTATGACCGACCCCCTGCGCAGGGTAGCGCTGCGCCGCCCCGGCAGCGCACTGTTGAATGCAGATGCCGCGCTATGGCACTACGGACCGGGCTTCGATCCCGAACGTGTTTGCGCCGAACATGCGTCTCTCACCAATTTACTCAAAGCGGCAGGCGTTGAAATCGTATGGATGGACAATGACGACAAAGGTATAGCCGACGCGGTTTTCACGTACGACGCATCCTTGATGACCCCAAAGGGCGCCATCCTCATGTCTCCAGGTAAGCGGCTGCGGGCCGGAGAACAGGAGCTGCACCGCGCCTTTTATGCGTCCCAAGACATACCCATCCTTGGTGAGATTAAAGGCGAGGGACGCGCAGAAGCGGGAGATACACTGTGGCTCGATACACAAACCTTGGCCGTTGGGCGTGGATTTCGAACGAACCAGGGCGGCATTGAACAGCTCAAAGCGTTATTGGCGTCGATCGACGTTGCGGTGTATGAATTTGACTTACCCGTTTATCACGGTGCCGAAGCCTGCCTGCATTTGATGTCACTTGTCAGTATCGTCGATACGAAGACGGCTTTAGTTTACGCACCCCTGTTTCCTGTCGGGCTTTGGGAGTTAATGGGGGCTTTAGGATTCAACCTGATCGAAACGCCCCATTCGGACTTCGCGGAGAGTATCACGCTTAGCAACAATGTTCTTGCGATATCGCCGGGACAATGCATCATGATCAATGGATTTCCAAAGACGAAAAACACCCTAGAGACAGCAGGCATCGGTGTGCAAGTCTTCGATGGCAACGCGTTATGCATTGGATGTGAGGGTGGCCCAACTTGTCTGACGTTACCTTTACTTCGTGGTTGACTCGACAAATGAAAGGATCGGTCTGGAGAAGAAGTCTGGAAATAATTAGGAGCCTAAAGTGAGAAAAGAAGTTGTATCGACCACGATATTAATATGCGCCTGTATTTTAACTGTGGAGAGTATCTACGCACAGTCACCGACGGTGGATTATGGAGTGGTAACCAAGGTCAATCAGGTTAAATTGGGCGAAAGCAGCAGTACCTTGGGAACTGCAGCAGGTGCGCTGCTAGGTGGTGCATGGGGATACGCCATTGGTAAAGGCAGCACGAGTGGGAAAAAGCGGCGCGGTATTCTCGGGGGGACGGCTGTCGGTGGACTCATCGGTAATGCTGCGACGAAAGGCACTAATAAGGGGTACGAGTACGAGGTGAAACTAATATCGGGTGACAGTCTTAACATCACCACAGAACAAGGCCAAATTGATGTTGGAGACTGTGTCACCGTCGAACGCGGTGAGTCGGCCAATATCCGCCGAGTGTCAGAGGTACATTGCCAGGCGAAAGACACCCAACCCACAGAAGAGCATGTTATCGAGGCGACGGAATGCGAGACCGCCAAGGCGGCGATGCTCGATGCGGAAACGACTGAAGCGCTCGAAGCGGCCGTAGAGAAGGCAAGACTGCTTTGTGAAGAATGATTCAACCGCCAGGAGGGTGAGCTGGAGCAGGAGAAGAGGAGACGTCGTTATTCCCACATGTAACTTAAGCACCGTTATTCCCCATGTAACTTAAGTATCGTAATTCCCACATGTATCCTAAACACCGTCATTCCCGCATGTTTAGCGGGAATCCAACTATGTCGCAACGGGGTCGCGGCTCTTTTAGGATAATCTGGCAACAGCTTTATTTCCTTTGCACCCGAACTCTTGAACGGATTGGATTGTCACATAGACAAATAGCTCATCTCCCCACCAACAATGTCTAAAGGAGGAAGAACAATGAAAATGCTATTCGCACCACTTTTTGTGCTGAGCCTGATGGTCAATGTTGCTTTCGGAGAAGATGTAAAGCGCGAAATCACTAAGGTTACCGGCGATGTCTACCGCTTTCAGAATAAATTTCATGTCAACGTGTTCGTCATTACGGGAGATGGCGTTGTCGTCACAGACCCGATCAACGCAGATGCCGCTGCCTGGTTGTCTGCTGAACTCCTAAAAATGACCGATCAACCGATTTCTCATTTGGTGTACAGCCACAGCCATGGCGATCACGCGTCCGGTGGTTCAGCGTACGGTCCGGTTCCAACAATTATTACTCACGCCAATGCCCCAGAGTCGATCGATGGTGTTGTTCCTACGGACCGATTCGATGACGAATTTAGTTTTACACAAGGAAGCAAAACCTTTGAGCTCACTTATCTTGGGCCTGGGCACGGAACCGACCTGATTGCAATGGTCATTCGCCCTGAGAATGTAGGGTTTATAGTAGACGCGGTTTCTGCAAAGCGGCTGTTCTACCGTGATTTTCCAGGCGCCAACGTGGATGATTGGATTAAGCAAGTGCAAAAAGTGCGTACATTGGATTTTGAGATTTTTGTCGGTGGCCATGGTCCGGTAGGTGTGAAAAGCGATGTCGGAGATGGCCTGGCGTATCTGGAAGAATTACGCACGGCGGTGTTGGCAGGGCTCAAGGCGGGGAAATCCGCGGACGATCTCAGTCAGGAGATCATGATGGAAAAATACAAAGATTGGGGCAGTTATGATCAGTGGCGGGCGCTCAACGTTCAGGGCATGGCACGGCATCTGCAAGAATCGGGGGCTGTGAATTAAATGGGAGAGGGGATTACCTGGTCGGCAAACCAACAGACGATCTGAACCCCACGATCGTTATCAATAAAGTATGGCTCAACGATAGATAAACCCGACTTATCGTTTGATATGCAAACAGGCCAACTCATTGGGCGGACACTTCTACTGCTCTGGGGACTTCTTTCTATGGGCCTGGGTGGACAAATGGTGGCTGCCAGTGAAGATAGTTTGAAGATTGGAATCATCGGTGCCGGCAAAATAGGCGGTACGTTGGGAGAGTTGTGGGCCAAAGCCGGACATCGTGTATTCCTGTCTTCCCGGCACCCCGAACGGCTGGAGGGTCTGGCGAAAAAGATCGGCCCCAATGCGCAGTATGGTTTTCCTCGAGAAGCGGCAATGTTCGGTGAGGTCGTTTTGATATCAGTTCCATATAGGGCATTGCCACAGGTGGGAGGTGACTACGCCCTGGAACTGGAAGGAAAGGTTGTCCTTGAGACCGGAAATCCTTTTCCCGGCAGAGACGGAGACATGGCACATACCGCTCGACAGAAAGGAACCGGTGTTGCTTCGGCTGAGTTCCTACCCGGGGTTCGTCTGGTAAGAGCATTCAATACGATTCCCCACTATGATTTGCGCAGTGAGGCACACCGACCCGGTGATCGGGTTGCAGTTCCACTGGCTGGAGATGACAAAAGTGCGCTGAATATTGCGATGTCACTTGTAAAGGATGCGGGCTTCGAACCCGTGATCGTCGGGCCTTTAAATCAGGCGCATAAGTTTGACATCGGCACCTCAGTTTTCGCTCGAGCACTCACCGCAGAAGAACTACGCCGCGTTTTGGAACTGGAGTCAAAGTCCACGCCTTAAAACATTGTCAGGCGGACTTGCCGCGAAAACCAGGATGTCTGAGTAATCTTTTTGTAGACTACCTTTTTCTGATTTGGGTCCCTACGCCGGCGGTGATAAAAACCGCAGTAGCCGAGTGATCTACATCTGCCGTGTGCCACACACCGGGTTCGTTAATGGCGTAATCTCCTGGTCCTAACGTTATTCTGTTTTCCTGTCCGTTGCTTTCTTGAATAAGCGTGATCTCACCCGCTGTACAGATCACCACCTCACTACCTTCTGGGTGCATTTCCCAGCTATCCCAAGGTTTATCAAACGTGTGCATCGAGACGAGACGGCCCTCTTTTCCGTCCTCAATGTGTCTTTCACCATAGTCGGCATACCATTCCATTCCGGTAAACTCGGGTTCACTGAGGGCAGTGGCTCCGAGGCCCAGATGAATGGGATTTTTCGAAAGCTTGTGCGGCATTTCGAACGAAAATGACACAATTGATCCGCCTATTCAATATCCAGTCTACCTTTACCGCGATTCTATCGGCGTGGGGACGCGCCTCCCATGTTCTCGGATCGTTGTTCCGGTCGAACGTACCGGATCAATTCCGGCACAGACCCGAAGCAAGGCGTGCTGGAATCCAGGCATCATCCAACTGGACTCCTGATAACGGCATTCAGGAATGACAGCTGGTTAAATGCCACCGCCGCTGACGCGGATCCGCGGGATCATCGATCGGGAGACGTCTCGTCGCGATAATCGGATTTGTTCTTTAGTTTGAGTTTGTTAATTGGTCACGGAGGAGGTACAGCCTCACAACGACCCATCCGCATCGTGTACTTCATCACCAGTAAGTGCCGGAAAAAAAGTGCACACAAGCCGCATACGGGTTTTGACACGAATGCGATGTCGGTCGTGCTTATTCATGGCATAGAGCGTGCCTGCCCTGATCTGATGGACCTTACCATTGTCGAGTTCTTCGACTGTACCTTCGCCCTCCAGGCAATAGCAGGCTTCAAGGTGGTTCTTCTGCCAAAGGTCCATTTCGAATCCGGCTTCCAAGATGCTGTCAGTCAGGGTTACACCCATGCCATCCTCTTCATGCAGCAGGCGAAGACTGTGCCACTTATCGCCGTGAGCGTCCCCTTTAGTGCCGATTACATCTTCGAGAGTTTTGACTATCATCTATCAACTCCTTACGGGCGTATGCCTAAACCGAGACACAAGGTCCAGTCTACCCGCTCTTGATAAGAGTTTTAAGATATTGTCTGTCATCATCACTCCACTCACCTGGATCCTCTCCGTGTGCAATCGAGGCGTGGAGTTCTATTAACTTCCAAAGTTCGCCCTCGGTCTCGGCCACAAATTGGCCGGGGCAAGTTTCCATTTCAGGATAGTCTTTACATGCGTAGGAATAGGCCATGGTTACCTCCAGGTTTTGATGTTAAGTCAGGGTAATTGGTTGTATTTCCTCAGGCTATCATCGATTACCACCCAGGGCTGTTGGTGGTCGAGATAGACATTGGATTCCGGTTTCGCGATAGCGGGGTCATCCAAGCTGGCCGCTGTAACAGCAATATCGGTCCAGTCGTCCCCAGCAAAAGTAAGTGAACTACCGCATCGTCCACAGAAACCCCGCTGCACCCCGGGTGACGTCTCGCAAATAGTGATACCACCCTCGTTCACTTCAAAGTTTTCAGGCTTGACGCCTATCCAGGTAACGAACCCGGCTCCAATCGCCCTTTGGCAGGACCGACAATGACAGTGACCTGAATAGGTGGGATGACTATGGAGGGTGTAACGGATCGCGCCACACAGACAGCCGCCCTCGTGTTTAATGGGTGTCTCTTTCATGTCTTTTGACCTTACCTTAACCGAACATACTAAAGATTTATTTGAAAAAAGTTAACTAAGCTGGATGCTCGAATTAGCCAGGAATTGTTGACATCGTTTCACAAAATTTGATTTCATGCGAGTCATCATTTCTTCTTATTTGTAAGAATATCTTTCATATGAACTGGTCTGGTCTTCCACCACTCAACAGCCTTCGGGCTTTTGTCGCAGTAGCGGAAACCGGTAGCTACATCAAAGCCGGTGCAGTGTTGAATGTCACCCACGCTGCAGTCGGTCAACAGGTGCGGACGTTAGAAGAACGATTAAGTGTTTCTCTCGTTGTAAGGGAAGGGCGAGGGATCAGGCTCACGAAGGAGGGCATGGCATTGGCTCGCGACCTTGAATCGGGCTTCTCTATTATTCATCGTGGCGTTGAAAACTTGATGGAATCCAGTGTTACACACCCGGTCCAACTGTCGACTTCTCCGGCTTTCGCCACGGAATGGCTGATGCCCCGGATACAGGATTTCCAGAGCAAGTATCCCGATATCCCCCTCATGTTGAATCCAACGTCAAAAGTAGTGGAATTGAAGCCTGGGGGTATCGAAATCGCCATCCGCTATCAAGACAAGCGCAAGGTGACTTCTCCCGTTACACCGGTTCTGATCAGCGATATGGTTGTCATTGCTGCACCATCACTCATCGGTGGGCAGGAGATCAACCATCCTGCGACCCTTACGGGACTACCTTGGTTACAAGAGTTGGGTACCAATGAAGTTACAGACTGGTTTAGTCATCGAGGCGTCAAACTGGATAGGCCCTTAATGATCTCCCAGATGCCTGGGAATCTGATCATGCAGGCCGTACGACGTGGTGACGGAGTCACGTATACGGCACGAGCTTTTTTTGAGGCAGAGATTCAGTCTGGGGAAATGAAAGTGTTGTTCTCAGAACCTGCTTTTGGGATTTACTACATTGTGACAAGCCCTGGCCCACTGCGAGCATCGGTAAAGGTCTTTCTAAATTGGTTGAAAGAACAATCGTCTATCGATTCATCCAGCACTCTGGATAGTTAAAACTTGAAAACGGAAGATACTCAGAATCCTCGTCATTCCCGCATGCTTTTAGCGGGAATCCAGAAAATCAAGTCACCAGATTTCAGAAGAAACCATGCAGGAATGTCGGTCTTCTTTACACGGTATACAACCAGCCTTCCCAGCCCGAACACTAGTGCG
>JASJAT010000046.1 GCA_030066885.1 Arenicellales bacterium
ACTGGCCGAGCCGGTTTGGGATCCTGCTAACGAGCGTTTACGAGCCTAGGTTCGCTCTCGCTTAACCCATTGGATACCGAGCACGCCGGAGACTACTATAACTACACCGAGTATTTGTGTTAGCGACAGAGCTTGCCCCAGCAGCAAAAAGCCAAAAAGGACAGCCCAAACCGGTGAGGTGTTATCGATGATTGCAGTACGCAGTGGACCAACCATATCTACTGCGGTAAACAATAAAAAAGTCGCCACCACGTAACAACCGCCGCTGCCGGTAAACGCAAGCCAACCAATTGGGGTTGTCGGCCATTCCAAATCAACGAAGATTAAAAATAGTACTATACTTGCGCAAGTACCGGTCAGCATGTAAAGCATCACGACAGTATTCTCATGTTGAGACATAGCGCGCTCGCTGAGTATCAATAACGTAGCCAGGACCACCGCCGCGGCGAATGCAAGCAACACCCCACTGGTATTCACCATGCCTGTCGGCACCGACAATGCTAGAAACAAACCAGCAAAGACAAAAAACATGAGAATCAGCTGCAAATAGGAAAACCTATCTCGCTTTGATATCCAGTCGTATATTCCGATCATAAGGGGATATGTGTACATGGTCACAATTGCCAAGGCTACAGGAATAAACACTACGGCCCCGAGCAGGACATACATCTCTATACCTAACAGCACGCCTAACAGAACGCATGTTAGCTTCACTTTATTCGGAATATTCAATGCAAGGCCGTTTATCCGGGCGACAGCCAACAGCACCAGCCAAAACAAGACGGCCCTTGTGATGTTGAGAGCATGAATATTGGCACCGTGCTGATAGGCCAGGCCAGCCAAAGTGACATTCATAGAAAAGGTAATGGCTGAAAATAGAGCAGCTAAGCTGCCTAACCAGAGTCGTCTTCGCTTGCCGAATGCTTTGTTACTGGCCGTCATTTACCGCTCACATGTTGTTTGAGGTCTAACAGAAAGCAGGGCTTGGTAGGTGGTACGTGTGGATGTTCCACGTCTGGTTTTACTTGAATGTACCGTTAACAGCGCTGGGTATATAAAGCTTCAATCTTAGGTAATGAAGTGGTATTGCAGTTTCTTTCTTGGCGTGCTTTGCGACTTTGCGAGAGAGTAATAAGACCATATCAACGATCGCGAATGGGAGGTCCGATTATTTTCAGCAAGAGCGATGTTTCTGTGGGCACTATGCCACCGAGGCCACAACAAACCAGGTATCCTTGCTATGGCACAATGACGAAGTTACCAACGTGTTTTTTCTTTAAGAACTCCGATTGTGCAGTGCCAATTTCTGCCAGAGAGAACGTTTTCGCAAGCAAGGGCTTGAGTTTTCTTTGCTCGATCATGTCGACCAACCGGGCAAAGACATCTTGCGGCATGACTGTTGCGCCCCAAAGCTCAAGGTCCTTCAAGTAAAGTGTACGCAGATCCAGATCGACGATCGGACCGGCAATGGCTCCGGATGTGACGTAACGACCTCCACGGGCTAACAAATCCAACCACGTTGGAAAATTGCTGCCTCCGACAATATCCGCAACAACGTCAACCTCACCTTTTAGGGTTGCTTCCCGGATTGCTTGCTCTAAATTGCTTTGCTCTCTGCCTATTACAACATCAGCTCCGACGTTACGAACTTCGTCGAGTTTTTCTCTTCCGGCAATCGCGATCACACGGGCTCCGCGTACTTTAGCCAGTTGTACAAGAGCGGACCCCACACCACCGGAGGCTCCGGTGATCAGAACGGCCTCATCCTGAGCCAGGCGTGCCCGGACCAGCATGTACTCCGCGGTCGAGTAGGAGCACGGGAAAGTGGCTAATTCAGAGTCACCCAACTCGGTATCTACTCGGTATGCATTGACGCTGGGTACAGTGGTGTATTCGGCATAGCCCCCGTCTCGCTCACTGCCAAAATATCCGGCAAGTGATCTGTCCGTTGGGGTTGCTGGATCTCTAATCCACGGATCAATCAACACACGCTCACCAATTCGGTTATCGTCCACGGCTTTACCAACACCAACAATACAGCCAGCGACGTCTGCACCTTGAATTCGCGGAAAAGTCAATCCAGACCCGGCCCAGGTTGAGTCATTGGATTGAGCTTCCGCGAATCCCTCGCGTCCACCCGATCCGGTCTCCGACGTGACCGATTTGCTGTACCAGGCGGTGCGTGTATTGATATCGGTGTTATTCATGCCGCACGCGCCCACTTTCACCAGTACTTCTTCAGCTTGAGGTAGAGGAACCGGGATGTCGTCCCTGTACACGAGCTTGTCTAGTCCACCAATTCCAGTCAGATAAACACCTCGCATGGTAGTGGGAATAGCCATGTTTTTATGCGTCCTGCTCGGAGAGTACTTTGCGTGCTATGCGAAAACACTCAACGCCAACCGGCACACCGCAATATATTGTGATTTGGTGCAGTGTGGCTTTGAGCTCATCTTTGGTAAGGCCGTTGGTGATAGCCCCTCGAAAGTGACTTTCCCATTCATGCATTCGGTTCAACGCAGCCAGCATTCCCAGGTTCAGCAAGCTACGGCGTTTTCGGTCTAGGGTGTCGTCACCCCAGCACACGCCCCAGCAATACTCGGTCACCAGCTCCTGAAACTCGCGATTAAAATCATCAGCACTATGCAGGGTGTTGTTAACATACTCTTCGCCCAAGACAGCGCTGCGTGCCTTGAGACCTTTATCAAAGCGACTTTTATCCAATTTGGTCTCCCGTCGATTTTGGGTTTAGGTTTCGTGGGGAGCAGACCTAAAGCTAGTAGAGTTAGTTGTGGTCTGACCCTAATTCTAGAAACTGAACGATGCGTTTAGCCATATAGTCGAAAAACGGATTATGACGCAACCTTAAGAAATAGTTGTCTGGAATCTGCAGCAAGTTTCTTTCACCGCGAATGTGAACCGCACCCAGCGTAATACCCTGATCTCGAGGGTCGTGGATCGCGCCGTACAACGGGTCTTGAGGTGAGAAAGGCACGGCGACATGGGATAGTGAAAACACTTCGATAGGCCACGAAAGGCCGAGAGGTTCGTCTTGAATAATTGGGGTTTGTGCAGTCTTGGTGCGCGCCATAACGTCGTCGGTGGTTCTGTCCACGTTTGTCACAATTGTCAGGTCGAAGGGTAGAGATGGGTTTTCAAGCAACTGTTGCACCAAAGTTTCAGGATCCTGCTTAAGCAGGGGTTCGGTTTCTGTGTGTCGGTTAACATCGAACAACACCAGTTCGTGGTTGCCCGGCTCGAGTTGCATAAAAAGATTGTCGAGCAGGGTCATCGGTGGCACAGTCGCGTCGACCACTGATTGAAAGGCAATGGTCTTTGGAAAATAGGCTAAGCCATGACCTCCGGAGAGATTGCCGATACGACGGGCGATTTCCGTAGTGAGTTGGTGGATTTGATCTCCCGCATTAACGGAGAACGAGTTGTATTTGTATGGATCGAATTCGAGTTGGATCGAATTCCACGCCAACTTTTCTAAACCGGCAAACTTTCCCAAACGTTCTTGCCAACGTGCTAACGCGGCCACAGGTGATACACCAATCGCCGGAGACAGCAATACAAGTGCATCGACTTGTCGCGCCATCACACCTTCGAGCGGCAATAAAGCGTATTCCACGGCCAGTGCTGCTCCATTGGAGTAACCCACAATGTATATTGGTTTATCACCGACACGTTTTACCAAATGGCGCAATCCAACCCGTACAGCCGCGACGAAGTCTTGCCAGTGGACGTCGAGCAAACCGGCTGGCGCAGTGCCATGCCCCGGTATTCTTAATCCGAGTGACAGCACGCTGTGTTTATGCAGCACTTCTCCTATCGCACGCAGGCTGTAGGGCGAATCGGATAGACCGTGCAACAGCAACGCACCGGCGACGGGTTGATCGGGAACGAGCTCAAATGTCCGATTCCAGTTTTTCGGTTGAGCTTCCGGGTCCATAGTGCTGCCGCGGTGATAGCGTACCAATTGGCGTTGATCGTCTTTAGAGATTCGGCCGTAAACTCGTTCATTGAGTTGTTGCATAACCCGTTCTTCGATCGCCAAATAAGCATCTAGATCAGGAACGTGTTCTGCTTGGTCAGCAGTAAACTCGGCATCAAGTTTGGCGAGGTGCCAAACCTTTAAATCTGGACGGCTCTGCAGTACGTATATATATATGCCCAACGCAACCAACAGAGCCCCCAATGCTCCATAGCTAAGTGCGAACAGGACGTGTTTTATAATGATTCGGGTTCGCCAATTCATGGTGTAAGAGTGAGACAATAGTCCATCGATTATACCCGGAATATATTCTGCACCGTTTGCGAACAATCGAGTGTTTCTGCGTCTTTGGAGTGATCAATGACAGATAATAAGCAAGATGAAACCATAGCGGTCCGCGCTGGAAGACATCCACGGCAAAATCATGGTGTCGTCAATCCACCGGTGTATCACGCATCGACGATTTTGTATCCTACGGTTGAAGAATTCGACGGGCGTGTAGACCGGCGAGGTCAACCCGGCGAAGTGGTGTATGGATTACATGGGACGCCAACTACGTTTGCGCTGGAACAAGCCATGGTCGAGCTGGAAGGAAGTTACGGCTGTGTGGTGCTTCCATCCGGTCTTGCGGCGGTGGCGATGGCTATCCTGGCCTTCGTCAGGAGTGGTGACCACCTGCTTATGGTCGATTCTGTATACGAGCCGAGTCGCATATTTTGCGACAACGTGTTATCCAGTCTGGGTGCTGAAACGACTTACTACGACCCGTTAGTTGGATCAGGTATCGAGAAGCTGATCCGTCCAGAGACAAAAGCCGTATATCTTGAGTCACCTGGCTCGCTAACGTTTGAGGTCCAAGATGTCCCAGCCATTGCCGAGGTGGCGCATCGCCATGGTGTGAAAGTGTTGCTCGACAATACCTGGGCTACGCCGCTGTTTTTCAAGGCTTTTAGTCATGGTGTCGATGTATGTATTCATGCCGGTACGAAATACATAGCGGGACACTCAGACGTCATGGCCGGGCTGGTCACAGCTACCGAACAGACATATGCCACCGTTCGTCAAACAGTGCTGGAATTTGGTCAGTGTGCAGGACCGGATGATACCTACACGGTGCTGCGTGGAATTCGAACCCTGCCAACTAGACTAAAACAACACAGCATACAGGGGTTAGAGATCGCGCGATGGTTGAGACAAAGACCAGAAGTCATGCGGGTGTTGCACCCCGCGTTGTCAGAGTGCCCTGGCCATGACATCTGGCAACGGGATTTTCTAGGCGCCACCAGTTTATTTGGTATTCAGCTCAAGGATTACACGAGAGGTGCCTTAACCGCCATGTTGGATGGCATGCAGTTATTCGGCTTAGGTGCAAGTTGGGGAGGTTTTGAAAGTCTACTGATTCCTGCGTACCCCGAGAAACTTCGCACCGCCGTGCCTTGGCAGGGGGAAGGCCCACTGCTCCGTATCCACGTCGGCCTCGAAAACACTAGGGATCTGATTACAGATTTAGATCAAGGTTTCGCTAGATTGAACGCGGTTTCATGACGCCCGAGCCGATCAATCGCGGCGAGGGCGCCACTCCTACATAACAGTAGTGAGTAGCTTGTATCTATTAGCTCGCAACAAACTAACGGATACTGTACTAGCTACTCTTGACTAGTTACCTCATTGTAGGAGGCACGCCCTTGGGTCAATCGAATCGCAGCGAGGGTGCCGCTTCTGCGAAGGTCTTTGCGAGGTTGTGAAAATAGACGTGGCAATCCACCTCGCCGTCATTCCCGCATGTCTTTAGCGGGAATCCAGTGAGTACGTATTTGAGTATTGTGTCTGTGCAGCAGGATACATGCTTTGTGATACTCCACGGTTCCAGTTGAATGACGCATGGATTCCGGCTCTACTCGCTTCGCTCCTCGGCCGGAATGACGATTTCTAAATGTAGGAACAAGTCCAGGGTAAGTCGACAAAACAAACGTTTATAGCAAAGAACAGTTCGTTCCTTTCTAATCACCGTATCACCTTCGCGCCGATCGAATCGCGGTGAGAGCGGCTGATCCTACATAACTGTAGCTAGGTGCTAGTATCGAGCAGCAAGTAAAAATAACTAACCGATACCACACTCGATACTAGTCATTAGCCACTAGCTACTCTTTTTTATTCCGGTAACCCTGCGGCCCGCAGACCTTCTAAGTAATGCTCTAAATCGGCCTTGTGCTTATATCGGAGTGAGCGAGCGTAACTGCTGATTGTGAAGTCGGGATCAAGTTCAAGCAGCTTCTTTTTACATTCGTCGACCTGGGAAATCTGATTCAGCTTGGCATGGCAGGAAATACGGTAGGCTTGATGGGTCGCTTTCGGTTCCGGTACGCGCTTGAAGACGTCTATTGCATCCTCATATTTGTGCGCTGCGTGCAGCACGATCCCGAGATTAGCGTAATAGGCTTCGGGATGAAACGGATCCAGGCGGATCACCTTGTTCATCCAGTCTACACCTTCATCCGGTCTGCCGACATAAGCAAGTAGATATCCTCTCTGCGCTAACAGCAGGGGATTGTTCGGATTCAATTCTAGACCGCGTTCATTGTGATATTCGGCTTCGTCGTATACCCGTCCCAGCAGGCGAATTTCGGAAGTGATACGGTGGCATTCGCTATCTTCTCTATCGAGTTCCATCGATCTTTTAGCGGCTTCCACACACCTTTTCCAGAGTTTGTCGGAATCCGGCATGTAGTCGCGGGTCCAGGCCTGGCCCACAGTACAGGAAAGCCATGCCCACGCCTGGGCGAAATTTGGATCCAATTCAACCGCTTTTTCGAGCAGCTGGACTCCTTGCCGACACGCCTCTTGTTCATACTTGTGATGACACTCACGGCCTCGCAAGAAATAATCGTAGGCTACCATTTGATCGGTCCCTTTGCGCCGACCTCGTTCCAGGTCTGCGGCCTCGATGCGTTCCGGCAAGGCGGTTACGATTGATTGTGTCACTTCGTCTTGAACTGCAAAGATGTCGTCGAGATCCCGATCGTAATTTTTTGCCCAAAGGTGATTGCCGTTACTGGCGTCAATTAATTGAACGGTAATGCGGACCCGGTTTCCGGCGCGACGCACACTGCCTTCGACAACGTAGCGGGCTCCCAGCTCCTTCCCGACCTGTTGAATCTTTACTGCTTGCCCCTTGTACGTAAACGTTGAGTTGCGGGCGATCACAAAAAAAGAATGGAAACGGGAAAGCGCAGTGATGATGTCCTCGGTTAGACCGTCAGCGAAATACTCCTGCTCGGCATCACCGGACATATTGGTGAAAGGAAGAATCGCAATCGAAGGTCTGGAAGCGGTAGGGGACAACGTGGTGGTTGTCGAGTCCGACGATACTGAAGGTGTCGAAGTGTCGATCCTGACTTTGTGTGCCAGGACCGGGTCTTCGATGTTTTTTACTTCCTGCGGCCCGAGAGATTCGTACTGCAAGGAAAGTTTCGTCCCAACCGCGCTACGTATGGATTCTGAGACACAGATACCGCCCGGTTCTGCCAGGCTCTCCAAGCGCGCTGCGACGTTGACCCCGTTGCCATATATATCACCACGGTCCTCGATCACATCGCCAAGATTAACCCCCATGCGGAACTTGACACATTCATTGTCGGGCCGGTCTTGACTGCGTTGTTGCAGGTCCTTCTGGGCCTCTACCGCACACGCAAGCGCATCACTCGCCGCGTTGAAACAGGCCAGGACGGCGTCTCCGGCATAGTGCACAACTTTGCCGCCATGCTTGTTCACCGTGGAAGAAATGAGGTCGAGACAATGGCTGAGCCTACGGTGGGTTGCGTCCTCATCCTGCCCAGTTAGCTTACTGTAGCCTGCAACGTCGGCGTAAAGAATGGCAGCTAGTCTTCTGGGCAGTGGATCATCAGTCATAGTTAGTAATACTAGTACGGCAGATTGGGCTGGGTATTATACGAGTATGTGCAAGGAGGATCGACGCTACCGGGGACAGTATACTTTTTAACAACGTTGGCTGAGCTCTACGTAATATAATAGTTAAAAAAGTATACTGTCCCCGGTTTTACCACTGACCGATCAAGATACCCAGTTCTGCGTCCCGTTCAGGACCCATTTCAAAAAGCAGATCGGTGGGAATCTCGGTTCGCATTCGTCTTTGTCGGATCCAGTTAAACAAAAGCTCATGTAAGTCACGGCGCTCTGACTCGAATGCAGGGTCAGCTCCAAGGTCGCGATACTCTTCTGGGTCATTCTTTAAGTCAAACAGTTGTGGTCGAAAACCTTCATACAGGACATACTTCCAGTCGGCAGTGCGAATCATATAAGCCCGACATTGATAAGGGTGTAGATTGAGCAACGTGCGCGGCCCCCGTTCGCTGTAATCGATTTCGCTAACGACGTACTCGCGCCAATCACTGACTGAACCGGTACCTCGTATCAATGGAAGTAAAGAGCGTCCTTCCATACGTTCGTGGTTTTGCGTACCACCGACGTAGTCCACCAGCGTGGGGACAATATCTATGGCTTCCACAGGTTCATCGTTTGTTGTACCACGCGTTGCGTCTGCGCCGGAACTGGGGTCGTAAAGGATTAGGGGGATGCGAACTGAAGGTTCGTGGAAAAGGTCCTTCTCACCCAGCCAATGGTCCCCCAAATAGTCGCCATGGTCTGCAGTAAAGACGACCATGGTGTTGTGCATGAGTTGTTTGGATTCCAGGAATTCGAACACACGCCCAAGATGATCATCGATTTGTTTGATCAATCCCATGTAAGTGGGAATTACCCGGCGACGTACTTCCTCGCGTGAAAAATTTTGACTGTATTCCTGTTGCATAAAGGCGCCGTAGACCGGGTGGGGGTTTTGTCGTTCACACTCATGTCGTACGGCTGGTACGACTTGATCCTCTGAATAAACGGCGTGATAAGGGGCCGGCGCAAGATAGGGCCAGTGTGGCTTGATGTAGCTCAGGTGTATGCACCAACTCTGATCATGGCTGACGGTGTCTAAGAACTCCAGCGCCCGATTGGTGACAAAGGCAGTCTCCGAATGTTCTTCCGGAATAATGGCGGGTTTGTCCGCGTGACGCATTTGCCAGCCACTGACGTGTCGCCCGCTCCTGTCGATTGCGCTGTTGGCGTAGAGCTCCCAAGGATTGTCACCGGCGAAACCTTTTGCTCGCAGGTAATCGTTGTAGCCTAAATGGCTGGGTAGTACGGGGTCGGGGTACAATCCCGCAAAATCCTCGTAGAATTCGAAACCGTCTTGTGCGACAAGTCGACCTATTTTTGTATCATCGCCAATTCCTAAACGTGCCAAAGCTTTGTGGTTAGGTGATGCCTCTGATTTTCCTATGAGTGTGGAGTGTATGTTTGCATCACGTAGATAGTCACCCAGGGTTAATTCCCCTATCTTGATTGGATCCTTGTTTGCCATGACCCCGTGCGACGACATATAGCGTCCTGTGTAAAAACTCGCCCGGGAGGGCCCGCACAGCGGCGCTTGGCAATAAGCGCGAGTGAATCGAACGCCTTTCTTGGCGAGGCTATCGATATGCGGGGTTTGTAGATGCGGATGTCCGTAACACGATAGGTAGTCCCACCGCAGTTGATCACACATGATAAACAGAATGTTCACGGGGACAGTATACTTTTGGATTAAACCGGGGACAGTATACTTTTTAACAACGTTGGCTAGTCTCAAAGCGAATACGACAGTTAAAAAGTATACTGTCCCCAGTATACTGTCCCCGAGGGTAGAACCATGATTGATGCAGTTGCGCCCAATTTGGCGCCAAAAGGCACAGACATGCCGACTTTGCCGACTTATCAGATTCCACTGGTAGTAGCGACTGATGAGAGTATAAAAGGCTACGGTCATTTGGTCGAAGACCCCGAAAAATGCCAGGTCGAGATCGTTCGATGGCCAGCGCAAGGCTGGCGTCCTGTTGATCCCGATACTGGTGATCAGGGTGGAACCACCGAAGGGATTTTTAACTTTTTCTGGCGAGGCAATACATTGCATGCGCACAATGCTTCGGTAGTCAATCAGAATGAATATGTGTTGGGATGGAGTTGTGAGCCACAGAGGGCATCAGACGATGACATATCGATCCCACGTGACAAGGTTCTGCTGTGGCACGCCAACTATCACCCGGACGGCGGGCAGCTATTCTTTCCGCTGGATTCGGGCTCATTCATTTCCCCCCTGGCCCTACCGGGCGATGACGTGAAACCGGGTGACTTTGTTGCATTTTGGTTTGATGGCTCGCAGGGGTTATACATCAATCCAGGTGTCTGGCACGAAGCGGTCTTTCCGGTTAATGATTCGCATCGTTTCTTCGATAAGCAAGGCAAGGTGCACGCCAGGGTAAGCGTCGATTTCAGCAAAGAGTTTGGGTGTTATCTCTGTGCTTCATTGATCGAACCTTAATCCGGCGATCGCTATGCGCATCATCGTTGCCAGCTACAACATCCAGTTTGGCCTCGGACAGGATGGCGTGTACAACCTCGATCGCATAGTTAGTGATGTAAAGGATGCAGATATTATTTGCCTGCAGGAAGTCACTACCAATTGGCAAGCCTGCAACGGTGACAATCAACCCCACCTGCTAACAGACAGGCTCAACATGTTCGGTGTGTATCAAAGTGCGTTCGAGCTGGATTCCAGTTACAGAAAAAGCAATGGTTGTGTAGTTAACAAACGGAGAACTTTCGGAAATATGGTTTTATCGCGCTGGCCGATCACCTATTCGAGATCACACTCGTTGAGTCGTCCACCTACGGTAATTCCCGATGATTTCAAGGATCCCAGAACGGACTTGCCCCGCAACGCGGTGGAAGCGGTGATCGACATCCCTGGCACGCCAGTCAGGGTGATATCGGTGCATCTAAGTCACTTACCTGGGTCCCAACGTGTCCGCCAAGTAGAAACCTTACGCGACCTGTTATTTTCTTTGCCGAACGAAGCTTCACTCTGGGAGAAAAACGATACTGTGATTGAACCGTGGACCCAGGGCCATCCCGCACCACCTGTAGCGGAACAGACTATATTGGCTGGGGACTTTAACTTTACGCCTGACGATCCTGAATATGTCGCTTTGCTAGGGTCATCTAACGGGCATGACTTGGTTGATGGCTGGTTAGCGGCACGTCAAGCCCTAAGCCCACACCCTGCAACATGCGTTGAGTTAGATGGTTCCGGAGTCACCCTAGACTATATCTTTCTCACTTCGGAAATATCGAATTCGGTTGTTCGTGCCGAGGTGAGGAACAATACAAAGGCATCAGATCATTTTCCGTTGATATGTGAACTAGAGTTGTAACATACGGAACGGGAATCAGTGATATTTACTACCCACGTAATAATCCCACTAACCTGTATAGGTGAGCTTGACAATGGGCGCAGATAACGAAAGTGACAGCATACTTTGGGGAGACAGGACGCGTGCCGTCCATGTAGGAGAGGGCGTTGACCCGGTCACACGGGCATCTTCACCAAACCTCGTAATGTCCTCTACTTTCTCACCAGATCGGATTGCCGGTTTCTCTGCGCTCAATAGATCGGATTACGAAGGCTACACCTACGCACGTGTTTCAAATCCAACAGTGGAGCAACTGGCCAGTAAGGTTGCCTCTCTGGAAAGGGCACCTGCAGCTTTGTGTTTTGCGTCGGGTATGGCAGCTTCACATGCGCTGTTGGCTGGTCGGTTGAGTCATGGTGATCACTTGGTGATCTCCGATACCAACTATGTAGGTACTGCAGAACTGGTCAGGGACAGCTTGCCTCGATGGGGTATCGAGGTCTCTCCCATCGACAGCTCCGACCTGGCGCAAGTCGATGCAGCCATTACGCCTAAAACCAGGATGGTGTGGATTGAAACTCCGGCCAATCCAATCATGCGGCTCAGTGATATCAAAGCGATTTCCACACTCGCCCACGAGCGTGGTGTCAGAGATGTTGTCGTGGACTCAACGTTTGCTACTCCGGCCGCAACACGACCGATGGAACTTGGGGCGGATTTCGTCATGCACTCGTTGACCAAATACATCGGTGGGCATGGCGACGCTATGGGTGGCGCAGTAGTTGGCCGCAAAGAAGACCTGGAAGCCCTTAACCTGGAAGCGACGGTGCACTACGGAGGTATCTTGTCGCCTTTTAATGCCTGGCTGATCTCACGGGGTATCGCAACCTTTCCGTTACGTATGATGGCACACGAGCAAGCGGCGATAGCGGTTGCCGGTTATCTCGAACAACATCCCGCAGTTGAACGTGTGCTATATCCGGGGTTGCCATCCCATCCGCAACATGATCTGGCTATACGGCAAATGCACAACTTCTCAGGCATGATGACCTTCAAAACCACCCAGCCAGGCGAGCAGGTGGCTCAAAGGATGATTGAAAACTTACAAGTGATCCATTACGCAGTGTCGCTGGGCCATCATCGTTCGTTGATCTACTGGATTCCGACGAAGATGCTAATGGACTCGACATTCCGCCTGGGACGGCAAGCGGAAAGCAGGTACAGGGCATTTGCAGGAGATGGCGTTTTTCGATTCTCTGTCGGTATCGAGGATGCGGATGATATATGTGCGGATCTCGGTCGGGTGCTGGGATGACTAGTGACTGGCAATACGAAGCAGCCTAGCCCGATGGCTCCAGACAACGACCGCCTACCTAGAAAGCTGAGCGCTATTCTTTATGCCGATGTCGCCGGCTACAGCCGGCTCATGGGTGATGATGAGGACCGGACACATCGACTGTTGAGGGACTACCTCGATGTGATCACAGCAATCGTTTCCTCGCACGGCGGCCACGTTGTGCACTATGCCGGCGATGCGGTGCTTGCGGAGTTCTCTACGGCGACGTGGCAAGATTATTACGCTTATGAACCGTATAACGACGGTCTTTGCGACGGCTTGCGCAAAGCATGGCAAATCGACCGATAACGGTTGTAGGAGCGGCGCCTCGCCGCGATTGAAGCGAGGGGTTATTTTCTTGTCAACGTCGTCTCAATTGCCTTAAACGTTTCGCCATTTCTGATACGTGAGAACTTAACCTCTAGATTATTATCACTTGTCAAAATACGATCAAACGTCTGCATCTCGTAACCCCCATCGTCGGTAACGATCAAGACAAAAACAGTGAGTTTGTTTCCTTCGATGCGAGCCCAGGCATAGGGTTCGCCTTTCATTGGGTCTAAAGGGTCTCGACCACCAAAGAGGTTTTTCTTCTGCGCGGCTTCGTAGATATGTTCCCGATCGGTTTCAAGAAAATCGATGCTATATGTCTTTTCTTTAGCTTTGTCTTTTTTAAAAGTGACCGTTTTCCACGTGATATTGAAGCCATCATCCACTTCTTCGATCTCGACACTCAGGTCACGGTTGTATTTCTCTCCTTTGGGAGAAATATATTTTCCTTCGTAGCTGCCTATGAAGCTGTCATAGTCTGCCGCACTGACGACGGAGAAAACCAACAACAGAACGATTGTAGAAACAGCGATTTTTAGATTGCGCATTATTCTTCCTACCATTTTTTACAAGGTACTCAGATATGGTTTCTGCACCGTGATTGATCGGCCCGAGGCCCTACAATCTATACTGCAACATGGTTCAGAGCAATATCGTAAACATTAAATTTTCCCAAGCCGCGTGCGGGGTTAAGGTGAACAACCGATCGATTGACTATGAGCGGCACTAAACTCCTTCAATTGCTCATTTATTGTTCAGGTGTGGTTGTCATTAAAATATCGGTTTATGCTGTAAATAATCCTTTTGAAAAAAGGTACTTGACGACTTAAACTCCCAAAGGCCCGGGACTGAAATATGAGGTATAAAAATGGCCGTCAGTGAGCTTAAACAGCGCAGCGAAGAATTCCGGAACGACCCACATTACGAGCAACGTGTCGATCTAACCTGTGCGTTTCGATGGGTTTACCGGCTCGACATGCACGAGTCTGTAGCTAATCACTTCAGCTTATCGGTATCGGAGGACGGCAGTAAATTCCTGATCAATCCCAATGGGCGGCACTTCTCGAAAATTCGTGCCAGCGAGCTACTGCTCGTAGATGCCCATGACCGCAAGACCATGAGCCGAAAGGACGCCCCCGATCCAACCGCATGGGGCTTGCATGGATCCCTGCACCGAAATTGCCCCCACGCACGTTGCGTTATGCATGCTCATCCTGCCTACGGGACCGTGCTGGCCAGCCTGGCAGACAGTACCATGTTGCCCATAGATCAAAACACTGCTCGATTTTACAACCGAGTTATCGTCGATGAGGGTTTCGGCGGCATGGCCTTTGAAGAGGAAGGCGAACGCTGCTCGAAATTACTCGGCAACCACAAGGTCATGATAATGGGCAATCACGGTGTGCTGGTAGCGGCCCCCTCGGTGGCGGAGGCTTTCGATGATCTCTATTACTTTGAGCGTGCAGCCAGAAATTTAATATTGGCGTACAGTACCGGTAAAGATTTGAAACTGCTGTCGAATGAAGTCGCCGAGAAGACAGCCAGACAGTGGGAAGACTACGCAACAAACGTTGGTTTGGCACATTTCAGCGAATTGAAGGCGATCTTGGACGAAGAGGAACCGGATTACCGAACCTGACAAAGTTTGTCTTAGGGTGAACGCCCGTAACTATGGTGATCCTATGCCCGGGACAGCTTCCCCTCTTGTCCGTTAGCGAACCGCACGCAGGATAGGCTTTCCTGCCCTTGAGTGGACAACGGCTCTAGGTCGAGGCCGGCCATGATTGGCAAGAGGCATCCGGCCTTTTTCTGCGGCCTCGTTGATCCATCGTAACAAAGGTTGCCACTGTTCTATATCTCGATTAACCATCAAGGGATCCATCTCGAATATCCCTATGCCATGGATAGACGCGTGAATGTAATTTTGTGAATCCCTCAAGCTTGTAACAAATGGCAGCCTGAGACTCGCAAGAAAACTCTTCAACAGATCGTAGACGGCAGTGTTTGTTTTGACCCGGTTTGCCACTATGGCAAGGGGCTTTTGTGTTGTACGGATTCTGCCGTACACCACGAGATCCCGAATGAAATCTGCAGCGGCATGGATGTCTATTGGCGAGGGTAAAACGGGAATGATAATGACATCCGAACGTGCAATTAGCGACATCATATCTTTACGCGTAATACCAGCGGGTGTATCCATGATCATCCAGTCATAGTCATCTCCACTGCGATACTCCCAACCCGTGATTGAATCGATCTTACGTCGCGATGGATCCCGTCGCTCTAACCAGCGAACACCGGACATTTGACGATCGAAGTCACATAGCGCGGTGCGCCCTTTGAACGAAAAATAACTGGCGAGGTTTGAGGTCAAGGTCGATTTGCCGACCCCCCCCTTTGAGTTGATCACGAGTATCTGTTTTGCCCCCATCGAACTTGCCCCCACGTATTACAAGTTGCTTTGCTGTCGCGCCGGACGAACGTATATTTATTATAGACAAAGGGACTGACAAACGGTAATTATTCGTAGACGGAATGTATTTTATCAATAATAACAATGAGATAAATACCCTTCGGTTCTCACCTCAGCCTGTACTTTGCCCCATCAAGCAGATGGTGTTCTCGTGCCAAGGTGTGAATCAGTAGCTTGTCTCTAGTTGACTGGTATTGGATAGAGTATCCGTTATTTGTTTGTACTAGCTGCTAGATACAAGCTACACGAAACTATGACGTAAGGGCAGCGCCCTCGCCGCGATAAATCGGCCCGGGGCGGGCTTCCCACAAGGAATCTTGTCTTTTGACAGCAGCGGCGCTGTAATTGTGCCTGTGTCGTTTCGGGTGAGTAAGAAGACGTTACCTAGTGCGGCAGCTGGTTGGTGTTTCTCCCTACTAGCTACGAGTTACTCGCATCTCATAGTTTTGCTATTTCCTTAGTTTTTTGACAGCGTCAGCCACGGCTTCGATCACATAGTCGATCTCTTCTGTACTGGTAAAGCGTCCGAAGCTGAAACGTACTGTACTGCCGATTTGATCATCACTGAGTCCCATGGCTTTCAATACATGGGATGGTTCCTGCGCAAACGAGCTGCATGCGGCTCCACTCGATAGGGCTATGTCGCTCAACTCCAGCATTAAGTCTTCACAGTTGACGTCTTCAAAACCCACGTTCAAGATCCCACCGACACACTTGTCAAAAGACCCGCTCAGCCATGTACCTGGAACGGTTTGGAGGCCTGTCCAGAGACGCTGCTTGAGCTGGCTGATGCGCAGCTCATCAGCAGTGAGCTCTTCTTCAGCAATCTTAAACGCCTGGCCCATGCCTACGATCTGATGGGTAGGCAAGGTGCCGGCCCGCAATCCCCATTCGTGACCACCACCGTGTATCAAGGCTTGCTTGCCGAGTACCGACGGGTCTCGAACGTAGAGTGCGCCAATACCTTTGGGGCCGTAAGCCTTATGGGCACATATACTCAAGAGGTCTGCACCCAGTTGCTCGACCGCCACGGGTAGTTTGCCCACACTTTGTGCAGCATCGACATGAAGGACGATATTTCGATGTTTGGTAATTTGACCTATGTTCGCGATATCCTGGATAACACCGGTTTCATTGTTAACATGCATGATTGAGGCCAAGATTGTGTCGGGTCGTAACGCCTCTTCAAACTCACTTGGGTCAATCAATCCGCTGGGGGTGGGCTTGACGTAGGTTACAGAAAAATCTTCTTGTTCTAGCGCATGGCATACGTCGAGTACCGCCTTGTGTTCAGTTTGTGCGGCAATAATGTGGCTGCCGTTTTGGCGCAGGTTCCGAGCAGCACCCTTAAGGCCCAGGTTGCACGACTCTGTTGCGCCCGAGGTCCAAATAATCTGTGCTGGTTTGGCACCAATTGAATTGGCAACTTGTCGACGTGCAGCTTCAACCGCGGCTTTTGCCTGTCGCCCAAAATGATGGTTTACGGACGCCGGATTGCCGAAGTCACCTGCCATAGTTAAGTAGTGCATCATTCGGTCTGCCACCTGGTTGTCGACAGGGGTGGTCGCCGCATAGTCAAAGTAGAGGGGCGTTTTATTTTGCATCAACTAGGTGACCCCGGCTTAGTCATCCGGTTGCCGAGGGGGTTTTGGGCAAGGCATAACTAAGGACGATAACCCCAACAACACCGGCAGCGAACGACGCGGCCAGGATCCCGACTTTAGCCTGGTCGATCAGGGCGGTGTCAGTGAATGCCAATTCGCTTATAAAGATCGACATGGTAAAACCAATACCGGAGAGGCACCCTGCACCCAGTAGTTGGGCCAGTGTAACGCCCTGGAGTTCGACTTTGGCCAGCTTCAAGGCCAACCAGCTAGCCAGAATAACGCCGATCGGTTTTCCCACCACTAGGCCGGCAATCACTCCCAAACTTATCCCAGTCGGAAAACCCTCTAGATTCTCGGGGCTCAGCGCAACGCCAGCGCTGAACAACGCAAACAAAGGAAGTATAACGAAGGCTGACAGGGGGTGAAGACGGTGCTCCAACGCCTGCGCCGGTGGAATCGCGTCTTCTACCGTTAGTAAGAATTGCGCCAAGGTAGCACGCCGTTTGGAATCGTGTATCAATGCTTCGAGAGAATTATCTTTACCCCGTGTCTGTTTTATCAGTGTGCTCGCTGCGTCCATGAGTTCTCCGGGGTCAACGCTAGGTCGAACTGGGATAACCATCGCCACCATAACCCCGGCAATAGTTGCATGCACACCGGACCCCAGAACATCGACCCAAACCAGTAGGGCGAGTACGGTGTATACCCAGGTGGCTCGAATCCCAACCCGATTTGCTACCACCATGAGTGCGGTACAGAGGACGGCTACCATGAACGGTAACACCGATAGATCAGGTGTATAGAACACTGCTATGACCGCTACAGCAATTAGGTCATCGGCTATTGCAAGAGCGGTAAGGAATACCTTGAGCCCGAGTGGCACGCGAGGCCCGAACAAGGAGAGTACGCCAAGGGCAAACGCGATGTCGGTTGCCATTGGAATGCCCCAGCCGGAGATCCCTTCCTCCCCTAAGTTTAACAATGCATAGAAAATAGCGGGTACAGCCGCGCCGCCAAGTGCCGCACACACCGGCAGCATGGCCTTCTCTTTGCTGGAAAGTTCGCCGACAACGATTTCGCGCTTGATTTCCAGGCCGACGACAAAGAAGAATATGGCCATCAGGCCGTCCTTGATCCAGTGAGAGAGCGACAGTGTGAATTCCCATTCGCCGAACTTGATGCCTAAATACGTGTGGGATAGCTCAAAATAGTACTGCCCCCAGGGTGAGTTGGCCCAGATCAGCGCGATAGCCGTCGCCGCTACCAGAACCACACTGCCCGCTACCTGCGAATGCAGGAAACGTTGGAACATGTTGTATTGTGAAACGTGGCCTACCATCCGTAACTCCTTATTGATAGATTGGTCAAACCATTGGCGCTAAATATCAACACAAATTGAAGTAACCCCTCTACACTCCGGGCCTATGGCCTTCCGACACCAAGTCGCGAAACGTGCGCGAGACAAAAACTTTATACTATTCGACTCAGGATCGAGTCTCAGTAAAAGACCGCCTTTGGCCCCAAGATGGCGTTGGGTCTTAGCAAAGTGTGATAAAAACTTCGTTCTAAAAGAAACAGACCAAATACTCCTGGGACGGAGCACGTGCCCTTCCTTTAGAACGTTATACGAAGTGGATAAATTCATACAGAGATATAAAGGTCGAGAGGATTAGCCTGATTCCTCTTTATTCAGTATCCTTTCCAGGGTTGTGTGTATCTATGGGATAACGCGCACTCCTTACGAAGAAGCCGACTTTTTTACTAAATTGGTCCACACCTTTTAATATATATGGAATCATGAGACCGTTTACCTTGTTACCCGCGATTGCTTTTCTGGTTTTTAGTGTTGGCCAAGCTCAAGATAACACATCTGGCACGGTCGAATTCAAACCTGATCGGTTGAAATTTAAGGTTGTCCTGGATCGTTGCGTTTCGAAGAAAGTAAAAGCGATCAACCGCGGAAGCGCAAGTATCATGGAACCGGTGTTCAGTCTGCAGGGCACGAAGGAGTTCCGCATTGATAATAATTTTCAGAAGTGCCCCAATCCACTCGAGCCTGGTCAAGTCTGCAGCGTTTACATCGCCTTCTGTCCGCGTAACATAGGCACCTCAGAAGCCAAGCTGTTTTTCTCGGGCACAGAAACAGGCGTAAAGTTGACTGGTCGTAGCCGGCAGCAAGGAAGGTAGACGGGTAGGTTACGAGGAATCGATTTACGGTTGATTGGTTTTTACACGACGATTTAGACGACAAAGCAGTGGGAAGATTGAGTGTACTTTGGGGGTTGGGCGGGATATCGGTTTTGTTACTCTACGCGATAGCTAGACTGACAGGTATTGGCCTTGATTCGTTTGCTTTCGACTATCGCTGGTACCATTGGTTGTTGTTATTTCTGAATGTTGCGTTTATGGCCTACTCCGAAGGGTACAAAGGCTTTCAAAAGGCATATTCTCCTCGATTGGCGGCTCGCATTAAGTACATGCGTGACTATCCTAGGCTCTCTCATTTTCTATTAGCACCTTTGTTTAGTATGGGTTACTTCCACACAACTCGAAGACGCCTTGTTACCACCTACGCGATGACTGCAGCTATCATTGTGTTTATATATGTAGCACACCAACTGCCCCAGCCTTGGCGTGGTATTTTAGACATTGGTGTGGTAGTAGGTCTGTCTTGGGGTTTGATTTCGATACTGATATATAGCTGGCAAGCGCTGACCTGGAATGAGTTCCCCTATTCGCCGGAGGTACCTTAGTTGGATACCGCAGGATTATTTTTGACAAGGTTGCGCGATGCGCGGCCTTGTGGGTCCAATCGACAGACGGTTAACCCGGATTTTTGGCGCTAATTTTCCAGGAACTGGATTGCATGACGATGCCTTCGGGCGTTTCGTATTGACTCAACTCTTTTTTTAACGCGCGAACAATTTCATCATGTTTTTGTTCAGCTTCCTCACCGGCTTCCCGGTAGACTTCACCGGCTGGCCCTAGCGCAAGCTGGAAGCCTACGGCGTCGTCCGGATTGTTCCCCACCATCAACGGAGCATCAATGCGCTCGAATTGGATGTCGTTATAACCCGCAATTTCTAGTTGTTTAGTAACCATTTCCTGGTCGGCCATAGAAAACGGACCGGGGCCACACGTTCTGGCATCCTCACCTGGAGGTGGTAGATAGTCGAGCACGATGCCTTTCGGCAAACCCAACCATGGATTGTCGTCGATAGTACGCCATACAATCATGACCATCTCACCCTCCTGCCTGAGTGATGACCGCATGCTGCGTAAACCCGCCACCGGGTTTTCGAAGAACTGGGTACCAAACCGTGCAAAACAAAAGTCGTGAACGCTTTTAAACGGATAACCCTGTACGTCGGCTTCGACGAACTCGATAATGTCATCGACGCCTGCGGCTTTAGCATCCCGGCGGCCAAATTCCAAGAAAGCGTCACAACAGTCAAGAGCCATCACGGAACCTGTGGGACCAACCCGTTGTGCAAACAGTATGGCAGTGTCTCCAAAGCCACAACCGACATCGACAACTTTGTCGCCTTCATAGACGTTGAGTGATGAAAAAATCTTTTCGCTGTGATGGTTGAGCCCACCCACCAGTATATGTTTGTACTTCACGAATTTTGGTACAAGGATCTCATTCCAAAACTCGACAAATTCGGTGTTTCCATCGGGCACAACTGTACTCATTTGGTCCTCCGACGACCGTTCAATCGCAATTCTCAGCGGGCCTATTATAATTGATCGCAGGCAAGATTCTGTCTAACTTACCCGCGTTCGCCGAAAGTTTTGTCGATTTTTATCACCTGTGTTCAGCCGAGAGTGAAATGAATCCTGGTGTTACGTGTTCGACATCGATACTACAAACTCCCGATAATCAGTTGCCATTGCGACCTGGTCGAAAAAGAGGTTCTTAACATGAGTGGATGTGAAGTCGAATATGACGAACAGGAATCGAGAACAACCGAACGTGCTTATCAAACGCCTGAAATAACGGCTCAAAGAGTGGCAACGTTACAAGCCTTGTCCTTGCGTACCGGTGAGTCTGTTTTGGATATTGGGGTGGGTCCTGGTTTGCTTTCTTATGATATGGCGCAGTTGGTGGGTGAGAAGGGCAGGATAGTGGGTATTGATAACGCCTCAGCTATGGTAGCGATAGCGCAAAATCGTTGTGGTGGTTTTGCACAGGTTGAGATTGCCTTAGGTGACGCTCAACATTTAGAGTTTACAGACGCTGACTTTGATGCCGCGGTTTGTGTTCAAGTTCTGCTATACATCCCGGAAGTACGGAAAGCGTTGGTGGAGATGCATAGGGTGCTTAATCCGGGAGGGCGGGTTGTAATTATAGAAACGGATTGGCGCGGTTTGGTATTGAATTCCTCTTTCCCGGAATTAACGGAAAAAATGATCGCAAGTTGGGACGCTGCTGTGTCCAGCCCTCAGCTGCCACCGGTACTGGAGCAAATGCTTAAGCGAGTTGGCTTTAGCGGTGTGTCAGTGATGGCGGTTCCGGTCCTCGCTAATAGTTATGTTAAGGGCAACTATGCACATACCATGTTAAACCAGCTAAGTGAGTATGCGGTTAAACAGAACAGAGTGACAAAATCACAGGCACAAGAGTGGCTCGGTGACCTTAGCCGCAAGCAAAGCGATGGCGCTTTTTTCTTTTGCGTAAATCGATTTTTATTCAAGGCATTCCGACGGTAGGAGCAGTGTCTTTACCGGCACGACGGGGATTAAGTCGTTATTCCCGTATGCTTTTCATACCTGTTATTCCCGCATGTTGTTAGCGGGAATCCACCTTGGATCGCGGTAAGGGCGTTGTTTCAAATGAATTCCGGTTCTGCGCCCGACTCCTTAGGTCCTTGCGAGTTTTGTGTTTTGGCTGTAGGTGGCGGGCCACGCTCGCCGCTCCTACGATAGACTGAACCTTAGGATTGCTGTAACGCTTCGTCCAAAGCAGGGATAGCGGCTAGCAAACCGACTTGTTCGGCCTGACTTCGCAAATTCACAAGGTGAGCAGTAGTTTCCTCGTCTTGGCCGTTTGATGAATGTCGTGCCAGGGCCCTTGCACGATCGATAAAGAATGCACTCCGGGGTAGGGGTTCAGGTCGGCAAAATTCTTCCAATGCATTTGCATATCGGTGCACCTCATCCCATTGTTGCCAGCGGAGTGAAGTTTCCATGGCCATCCGGTAAAAAGCGAAATAGTTGTGACCGACACAATTGCCGCTCAATATTTCTTCACCCTGTTGCAGGGCTCGCTGACTTTGATCATGTTCGGGTTCTACGAATGCTAGGGTGGCGAGTACCCAAGGGCCCACAAAACCAATGCTCGTTTGACGAGAAATATCCGTTGCTTCTTTCAGCAATTTGACGATTTCACTGCGCGCTACATTCTTTTCAAGTTTGATTCTTGCCAACTGGGTAATCAAAAAAGGATTGAACCGATTGGCACCAAGCTTATCCGCGATAGCGAGGCCACGCTCGATATGTTCGGCTGCGGACTCATAGTCAGCGAGTTCGATGAGAGTGCGACCAGCTGCCAAACGTGCCACCATCTCAGCTCTTAGATAGTTGTGTGCCGTGGCAGACTCAATCGCATCCAGGGCTTCCGACAACGATTGTCTTACCTCATTCATGTAAAGCTGGGTCCAGGCCAGCATGTACTGATTGCCTGCCACAATGTGGTAATGCTGGTGTTGTTTCGAAAGTTCTATGGAGCGCTGAAAATGCTCGTGCGCCGTGCGCATGCGGCCCTTTGAATAATGTGCATCGCCCAACCCAGCCAGCGCCCTCGCTTCGTTTTCGGTGTCACCTGCTTGCTGCGAAAATTGTAGCGCGCGCTCATGTTCCTGTAAGCATCCCTCGGTGTTGCCGAGAGGAAAGTACAGATTCCCGCGAAGATGATGAATGCGAGTTAGCTTAGCAACGTGTTGTCTTTCACTGGCAAGTGCTTGCGCCTCAGTCAATGCCTCTAAAGCGGTTTCATATTCATCGGTCAATCGCATGTTACCGGCCAATCCGATCAGTGCTTCGCACCGGTCTTCGGCGTCTTCTGCGATATCCAAAACCCGTCTATACGCCTCCATTGACATTTCTGTCGAGCCTTGGTGATGTAACAGCTCCGCTGACTTCAACCAATATCCAATGGCCCGTTTAGGCAGGTTGGCAGCGGTGTAATGATGCGCCAACAATGCGGGTTCAGTTTGTGCTTTCTCTGGAAATTCCTCCTCAAGTACTTGGGCAATGCGACTGTGATACTGGTGGCGTTTACTTCTAAGTAAGGATGCATACGCCGCGTCCTGAACCAATGCGTGCTTAAACTGACAAGTCACATTCGGTGGCAAGCCATAGCGATAAATCAACTCGGCTTTTTCAAGTTGCGCTAACGCGGTTTCCAAGTCTGATTCCGATAGATCGCTGACGGCTAATAGCAGCTCGCGACTAAAGTTTCGACCTATGGTGGCGGCCAACTGTGCCACTTCCTTAACGGGCGCCAAACGGTCGAGCCTCGCCATAAGCGAGTCTTGCAGCGAAGCGGGTATAGCCAGGGGTGGTATTGGGCCGGTCAATTCGTAGTGAGTTTCTGCGTCTGTAAGCAAACCTGATTCCAGAATGGTTTTAGTCAACTCCTCGACAAAGAGTGGCACGCCATCTGTTTTCGCCACGATTTGATCCAAGAGCTCTTGTGGTAGACCTTTTCTGTTGGTGATCTCATTGACCATGGCAACCGTTTCACGACGGCTCAATCTGTTCAGGGTCAAAACCGTAACCTGACCTCGACTGCTCCACGGCGATTCAAACTCGAGCCTATAAGTGATGACCAACAGCATCGGTAAGCGTGGGATGCGGTCGATAATCAAGTTAAGAAGCTCTCTGGTGGAGGTATCTATCCAATGTACATCTTCAACCACCATTACTATGGGATTTTGTATAGCCATCGCTTCTATGATGGCCATCAGCACCTCGAGGGTTTTGATCTTGGCTTCGTCCGGCGGTAGCGTCAGCGGAGGATAGTCTTCGCCAGTGGGGATGGATAACAATGACCCTAAGATAGGTACGCATTCACGCGGTGGCAGGTTAAGGGCGGCTAAGGTATTGGTCAGCTTATCCAGTTTCGCAACCGCGTCATCGAGTTGATCGAAACGAAGCGCTCGACCAAGCTGATCGATCTGTGGATACAAAGCTGTGTTCTGGTGATATGGAGAACAATAGAAAAGAATGCGGTTGGGATTCTCACTTTTAATCCGTTTTTGAAATCTTTCCAGGATTCTGGATTTACCCACACCCGCTTCGCCGGAAAGTAATACAACTTGGCCGTCACCCTCCTTTGCTTGTTCCCAACGTTTCATCAACAAGCCGATCTCCTCGTCGCGCCCCACCAGCGGGGTTAGTCCGCGTGTGGCCGCTGCTTCAAACCGGCTGCCGATCTTGCTCTCACCCAATACGTGCCAGGCGCGCACCGGCTCGGAAATCCCTTTGAGCTTGAGATCTTCAACGGATTCATACTCAAAACGGCCGACGGTGAGTTCGTGTGTGGAAGCAGAAATGACTATGGAATTGGGTGCTGCCGCACTTTGTAAACGGGCGGCAAGGTTTGGTGTTTCGCCGGCCGCTGCACTTTCCTGGGACGCGCCTTCGCCAATTGAATCGCCCACAACAACGGAGCCAGTTGCAATTCCGACGCGGACTTTAAGCTCGTTTTCAGGACCCGAGCGAGACGGATCTTGCCAGGTGCGCAGCCTCGGCCCGACGCGGCTGTTTAGTTGGGGCATGGCCCGCACGACATCGAGCGCTGCCCGCACCGCCCTTTCGGCATCGTCTTCATGCGCCTTCGGGTACCCGAAATAGGCTAATATCCCATCACCCATGTAACGGGCCACATAACCTTCGAATCGGTCAATCGCTGTTTTGCAGGTATCTTGGAAGGCACGGGTTACGTTGTTCAAATCTTCGGGATCGAGTTGCTGTGCCAGCACGGTGAAGTCAACGAGGTCACAAAACATTACGGTCAGCTGCCGCCGCTCCGCCTCCGGGCTTTCTTTAGCTGGGGGTACGCTCCGGGTCACTGTATCTCGGGCACGCAGTTCACCGATCGATTTGAGCAGCTTTTTGCGATGGCCGAGCGGTATATTGAGTTCTTTAAGGTCGTCGTCAACCAGCTCGACAACCGTTTCCAGGTCGACTGCGTTCTCGGCGAAAACGGTGGCATATTGATCAAGGCCAATCCGTTTAAGCCAATGCGCTAAATCGTTCATTTTTCCCCGGGCTGAATAAAAGGAAAAAGCTTACTATAAAAATGCTCTGGGCACGATTTTACAAGGGAGCACCTCGTCTACAGCGGATAACCGTGCTTTAATAGAGCTGGTACACCGCCAGCTAACGCGAAGGTAAATATGGGCCGACTCACCACACATGTCCTGGATACCGCCCAAGGCAAGCCCGGGGCGGGGATAAGCATCAGCTTGTTTAAAGCGGACAACGAACGGCAGCTCGTTAAAACCGTCGCTACCAACAAAGACGGGCGAACGGATGAACCTCTCCTGGATGAGTCAGAATTCAAACCGGGGGCATGGGAGCTCGTTTTTGCTGTGGACAATTATTTTTCCAAAGCAGGGCTTGCTGTGGCTGATCCACCTTTTCTGGATCAAATTACAGTCAGATTTACCATCTCCTCTGATACGCACTACCACGTCCCGCTTTTAGTTTCGCCATGGAGCTACTCCACCTACCGCGGAAGTTAATCTCATGGCCGACACCAAACGTAACAATCCCGCAAAAAATGAGATCCGTTTCTTTCTGGACGACGAAGTCATCACTGTCAAGGATATAGATCCGACCAGAACCATCCTGCAATACCTGCGTGAGGATCTACGCTATACGGGGACCAAGGAAGGTTGCGCGGAGGGTGATTGCGGTGCCTGCACTGTGGTTTTGGGCGAGCTTGCCGGCGACGACACCTTGAACCTGCGTGCAGTGAACTCCTGTATCCAGTTTTTACCCACCCTTGACGGTAAGCGGCTCTTTACAGTTGAAAGCTTGAGCGGACCGGGTGGCCCTCTGCATCCTGTACAAAAGGCCATGGTCGAGTGCCACGGATCGCAGTGTGGTTTCTGTACTCCCGGATTCGTGATGTCCTTGTTTGCGCTTTACAAGTCCCAACAAAATCCCACGCGTAAAGATATCGACGACGCGTTGGCGGGTAATCTTTGTCGATGCACCGGTTACCGTCCTATCATCGACGCCGCGCAAAAAATGTATACCTACCAGACAGCATCGGCAAAATGGCTAACCCATCCTTTTAGGCACGAGGCCAAGCCATCGGAGGAAGAACAACAGATAATCGACAAGCTTAAATCTCTGCGTAGAGAGTGTAGCCTTGAGATTACATATAACGGGACCCGCTTTTTTATTCCAAACAGCATGCAGGTCCTCATCCAGCTTGCGGAAACCTACCCGGATGCTCATTTTCTTGCTGGCGGCACCGACGTTGGATTGTGGGTGACCAAACAGTTGCGGGAATTGGATTGCATCATATATATCGGCAATGTCGATGAGCTTAAAAAGATTGCTGTTACGCAGGACCATATAGAAATTGGCGCAGCGGTGACTCTAACCGATGCCATGCCGATCCTGTTGGAGCATTACCCAGAACTGGAAGAACTTTTTATTCGCTTTGCTTCACCGCCCATCCGCAATGCAGGGACTCTGGGTGGAAACATAGCGAATGGATCACCCATCGGTGATTCCATGCCGGCACTGATGACATTGGGAACGACTATTGTACTGCGTACCGCACGTTCGTCGCGTGAAGTTGAACTGGACCAGTTCTATATCGACTATCAGAAGAATGACCGCCGTCCGGGCGAGGTGTTGGAACGAATCCGTGTTCCGCTGCCTAAGCCCAACACACATATCCGCAGTTACAAAGTCTCTAAAAGATTCGATCAGGATATCTCAGCAGTGTGCGGTGCATATTGCATGCGGCTGGAGGAGGATAGGGTCGCCAGCATTAAGATCTCTTATGGTGGCCTCGCGGCAATTCCAAAGCGGGCGACGATTTGTGAGCAAGCTTTGCTCAAGAAATCTTGGAACGAGGCATCAGTGCAGACGGCCATGGCGAGCCTAGATCGGGATTTTCAACCGATTACGGATATGCGTGCGAGCAGTCATTACCGAAGCACCATTGCTCGAAATCTGCTTTACAAATTCTATCTGGAAACTTCGGGTTTCGATCAAAATCAGACACGGGTCTACGACTATGGCCGGTAACGACGCGTTTTCTACGAAAGTAAAAGGAGGAGTGGGTGAAAAACTTCCGCACGACAGCGGTCATCTTCATGTCAGTGGAAGGGCTTTTTATATTGATGATCTTCCCGAGCCAAGAGGATTACTGCACGTCGCTATCGGCACCAGCAGTAAAGCGCATGCCCTTGTAGTAAAAATGGACCTAAGCGCAGTCTTAGCATCGCCAGGCGTGGTGGCGGTATTTACGGCAAAGGATATTCCCGGCAAAAACAACTTTGGTCCGGTACTTGAAGACGATCCGATTTTTTCACCCGGACTGGTGCAATATGTCGGTCAGTCTATTTTCGCCGTGGCCGCCGAAACCTTCACCCAGGCTCGTCGTGCCGCCAGGCGCGCTGTTATAGAGTACGAGGAGCTCGAACCCATTCTAGATATAGATGACGCCGTAAAAGCGAATAGCTTTGTTCTGCCGTCGGAACATATCAGACGGGGCGATAGTAAGCAGGCGATAGCAATGGCTAAACACCGACTCAACGGCCGGGTGTATGTAGGTGGTCAGGATCAGTTTTATTTGGAGGGACATATTGCCATGGCTCAGCCGAAGGAAGATGGGGACATGCTGATCTACAGTTCGACCCAGCACCCCGGTGAAGTGCAACACCTGGTCGCCCATGCGCTAAACAAAGAGTCCAAGGACATCATCGTTGAGTGCAGGCGTATGGGTGGAGCGTTCGGTGGCAAAGAGAGTCAACCCGCTTTGTTCGCGGCTATCGTTGCACTGGTTACCCACAAGACCGGACGTGCGGCGAAGCTGAGGCTCGACCGTGACGATGACATGATCATGACTGGCAAGCGGCACGATTACAACATCGACTATAACGTGGGGTTCGACGAGCAAGGACGAATCAAGGGTTTAGAGTTCACGTTTGCCTCACGCTGTGGTATGTCGGCCGATCTTTCCGGTGCCGTCAATGACCGTACCATGTTCCATTGTGACAATGCCTATTACCTGGAGAACGTAGATATCGTCTCGCACCGGTGTAAGACCAACACAGTATCGAATACGGCTTTCCGTGGATTCGGAGGGCCACAGGGAATGTTTGCTATTGAATATGTGGTGGACGAGATTGCCCGTTTTCTGGAAAAAGATCCTTTGCAGGTCCGCCAAATCAATTTTTACGGCGTCGGTGAGCGCGATGTGACACCCTACCATCAAAAGATCGAAGACAATATCATCCACGATATCGTCAATCAGTTAAAAGACTCCGCGGAGTACACCACACGACGTAACGAGATTAGGCAATTTAATGCCCAAAGTCCTTTTCTAAAGAAAGGCATTGCGCTGACCCCGGTTAAATTCGGTATATCTTTTACCGCTACCCACCTAAATCAGGCCGGTGCTCTGGTCAATGTATATACCGATGGAACGGTACACCTCAATCATGGTGGTACTGAGATGGGACAAGGACTATTTACCAAAGTTGCCCAGGTCTTGGCGGAAGAGCTACAGGTCGATATTGATCGGATAAAAATTACCGCGTCGGATACCAGCAAGGTACCCAACGCTTCCGCGACGGCCGCGTCCAGTGGTTCGGATCTAAACGGTAAGGCCGCTCAAGCGGCGGCGCGTACAATCAAAGAACGGTTGATTGCGTTTGCGGCCGAACATTTCAATGTGGCGGCTGGCGAAGTGCAGTTCAGCAACAACTATGTGCATATCGCCGGTGAGACCATGCCTTTTGCCGAATTCGTTAAATTGGCTCATTTTCATCGAGTGTCGCTATCGTCGACGGGTTTTTACCGTACACCCAAGATACACTACGACCGCAAAACATTCAGCGGACGGCCGTTCTATTACTATGCCTATGGTGCAGCGGTATCGGAGGTCGTCATCGATATGCTGACCGGTGAATACCGTTTGCTACGTGTCGACATCCTGCATGATTGCGGGCAGTCTTTAAACCCTGCTATCGACCTTGGGCAGATTGAGGGAGGCTTTATCCAGGGTGCCGGTTGGCTGACTTCCGAAGCACTTTGGTGGAACGAAAGCGGTGAGCTCAAGACCCATGCTCCTTCCACGTACAAAATTCCCGTGTGTTCAGATTTGCCGGTTGATTTCAGAGTAACCATGCTCGAATCCGGAACAAACCGTGAAGACAGTATCTATCGATCCAAGGCGGTCGGTGAGCCCCCTTTAATGCTGGGCATCTCGGTGTTTCACGCCATTAAGGATGCGGTGGCCAGTATAGCTGACTACAAGAGCAGCCCCAGACTCAACGCGCCGGCGACCCCCGAGGAAGTCATTACGGCGATAGAAGGAATCAAATCACAACGAGTTGTGAACCGGAGGCAAACCGGGTGAACAGTTGGTTGAATCCGTTGCTGCTACTTACTCAACGAGGCAAGGAATCCGTATTGGTGAGTATTGTGGAAGCGTTGGGATCGACCCCGCGTGAACTCGGCACGAAAATGATCGTTACTGATGACGATACGTTTGCCACGATTGGCGGCGGCCAGTTTGAATACAATTGCATCTTGTTTGCCCGTGAACTCTTGCGAAACAAAGTAGATTTTACAACTAAGCGTTTCTCGTTGGGTCCCAGCCTTGGCCAATGTTGTGGCGGTGCGGCGACCGTTTCGTTTGATCGCATCGCAGCTCTGCCTGAGTGGCTAAGCCAATTGAGCACTTTTCAAAAAGAGCAACAGCCGGTGGTGCTGGCCAGTGTTGTCAAAACGGCGGCAGGCACAACGCCCAAGAGTCAAAAATTCATTATTGGTGAACACGATGTCATCGGTGATACAGCAAAGCTGGTGCTGGAGCCAATTGTTGCTGCGAGTAGACAATTGTTGGGAGGGGAAGAAGGGGCGGTGTCTGAAACTTTTATTGATGCGACCGGAGAGGATGTTACTTTACTGCTCGAACCTTTTTGTGCACCAGACTTCAATTTGATGCTGTTCGGCGCAGGTCATGTCGGCAGGGCTGTTGTGCGCGTGCTTGCTGAATCGCCTTGCCAGATAACGTGGGTGGATAGCAGACGGAATGGTTTCCCGGATGATATTCCCGCCAACGTTACTTGTGTGACGACGGTTTCACCCGAGTATGAGGTGGATGAGGCACCTGCCGGTGCGTATTTTCTGGTTATGACTCACAGCCATCCCCTGGATCAGGCAATATGTGAGAGAATTTTGAACAGAGACGACTTTCGGTATTGCGGGTTGATCGGCTCGATATCTAAACGTAAGAAATTCGAAAAACGTTTTCGCGCCGCCGGCATCTCTAAACAAACTTGTAGTAAATTAACCTGTCCGGTCGGCATCGCCGGGATTTCGGGCAAGCACCCCACCGAAATCGCAGTCTCGATCGCAGCCGAACTGTTACAACTGCAAGAACAGTCAGCTCAAGTGGTGAAGGAGCATTTGTTAGCAAGTTAATAAAAATGACAACAAATGAATCAACCAATCTCGAACCAAGACTAGAACTCCGCGGCGTAACCAAGATTTACCCGACTGTTGTCGCCAACGACGATGTCAACCTTAAAGTTGTGCCCGGTGAAATACACGCCGTGCTGGGCGAAAACGGCGCCGGCAAAAGCACCCTGATGAAGATAATCTACGGGGTGACGAGACCCGACCGTGGAGAGATGTTTTGGGAGGGAAAACACGTCGAAGTATCAAAACCAGCCGAGGCCAGACGCTTGGGTATCGGTATGGTTTTTCAACACTTTTCTTTGTTCGAAACGTTGACCGTCGCGCAGAACATCGCATTGGGTGTCGACGAACCGTTTGATCTTCAACAATTGTCTGACCGAATCAGCGAAGTCTCGCATCGCTATGGATTACCTTTGGATCCGAAGCGCTTGGTGCATTCTCTTTCCGTTGGTGAAAGGCAGCGGGTCGAAATCGTGCGTTGTTTGTTGCAAGAACCCAAGCTACTGATCATGGATGAGCCTACATCCGTACTCACTCCGCAAGCGGTCCGGACGCTATTTGAAACCTTGCGTCGGTTGGCGGATGAGGGATGCAGTATCTTATATATAAGTCATAAGCTGGAAGAGATCAGAGAGCTGTGCCACAGCGCAACCGTCATGCGTGGGGGAAAAGTTACGGCGCAGGCCGACCCCCGGCAGGAAACGGCAACAAGCTTGGCCCGTATGATGATCGGCCGCGAACTTCCGGTGTTTGAACATGGGGCAGCTAAGGGAGACGGTACCTCACGCCTGGTCATCAATGGCCTAAGCCGGCGCTCTGATGATCCGTTCGGGACGGATCTAAAAGATCTGCATCTGGAGGTGAAGGGCGGCGAGATATTGGGCATTGCCGGCATATCGGGAAACGGCCAACAGGAACTATTACTGGCTTTGAGCGGTGAAAAGCCGCTGGATCGAAGCGATGCTGCGGCGATAAAAATAGATGGCCACGGCGTAGGACACCTGAACGCGGCGGCGCGGCGAGACCTCGGCCTGACGTTCGTGCCAGAGGAAAGGTTGGGGCGCGGTGCAGTCCCACCGATGTCTCTATCCGAGAACTCATTACTTACCGGCCACCGTAACGGCATGGTTCGTTTTGGCCTTATTAACAACAACAAAGTCAGGGAATTCGCAGAAAAGTGTGTGAAGAACTTTGATGTTCGTTGCGGCGGGGTACAGGCTGCGGCCAAGAGTTTGTCTGGTGGCAACTTGCAGAAATTCATCGTCGGCCGAGAAATTCTGCAAAAGCCCAACGTGCTTATTGCCGCGCAGCCTACTTGGGGAGTCGATGTAGGCGCGGCTGCGGTAATACGGCAGGAACTCATCGATCTACGCAATGAAGGCCTGGCCGTATTGGTGATCTCAGAAGAGCTGGAAGAATTGTTTGAAATCTGTGATCGCATCGTTGTCATCGCGGAAGGCCGGCTGTCGCCAGTCAAGCCTACGGCAGAGACCGATATGGAAGAGATCGGCATGTGGATGAGCGGACTATTCCCGGGTGAAGAAGCAGACAATCGTGAAATAGCCCATGCTTAAGATCGAGCCAAGGCCTCAACCATCAAAGCAGATGGCCTACTTGTCTCCGCTGATCGCGGTGGGGTTGACTTTGGTGACCGGTGTCATTTTTTCTCTACTGGTCGGTCTTAATCCCCTGTCTGCCTTCCACGCGTTTTTCATCTCGCCTATCGATGACCTCTATGGACTGGGTGAGTTAGGTGTCAAGGCCGCCCCCTTGATGTTGATTGCAGTCGGTTTAGCCATCGGGTTTCGTTCTAATGTGTGGAACATCGGCGCGGAAGGCCAGCTCACCTTCGGTGCCATTTGTGGCGGCGGTTTGGCACTGTATTTTTACGAAGTTGAAAGCGCGTGGATTCTACCGATCATGATCTTGGGCGGGGCAGTGGGGGGTATGCTGTGGGCATCCATCCCGGCTTTTCTCAGGACACGTTTCAATACCAACGAGATCCTGGTCAGCTTGATGCTCAACTATGTGGCCATACTCCTTTTGAGTTACCTGGTGCATGATCCCTGGCGTGATCCGGACGGATTCAATTTCCCGGAATCTCGATTGTTTTCCGATTCTGCCTTGTTGCCGGTGGTGTTGGAAGGCACCCGCCTGCATCTGGGTATTATTATTGCGTTGATCGCAGTTGTATTGGGTTGGATATTCGTACGCAAGAGTTTTGTCGGATATCAAATGCAAGTGGCCGGACTGGCCGATCTGGCTGCGTTGTATGCCGGATTTAAACGTAAACGAATGGTCTGGATCGGGCTGTTGGTTGGCGGTGGTGCCGCCGGCATAGCCGGTTTGTGTGAGGTTGCGGGCCCGATAGGCCAGCTGCTTCCGTCAGTGTCTCCCGGTTATGGTTATGCTGCGATCATTGTTGCCTTTGTCGGTCGCCTTCATCCAATCGGTATCCTGTTAGCCAGCTTGTTGATGTCGCTGCTGTACCTGGGCGGGGAATCGGCCCAAATGGATTTAGGTTTGCCTTCCGCCATAACCGGTGTATTTCAAGGCGTACTTTTGTTCTATTTATTAGGGGCGGATCTTTTCATCAATTTTAGAGTGAAGATAACAAAGACTGTTGCCACAAGGTCTGTTGGAGAAGTGGCGTCATGACCGAAACCATGGTCGGTATACTTTTAGCCACCTTGGGCGCTGGAACGCCGCTTGTGTTTGCTGCTCTTGGTGAATTGGTCACCGAGAAATCAGGTGTACTCAACCTCGGGGTGGAGGGCATGATGATCGTGGGTGCGGTCTGCGGATTCGCCGTTGCCGCGGAAAGCGAAAATTTATGGCTCGGGGTGGTGATGAGTGTTTTTGCCGGAGCGGGGATGGCATTGTTGTTTGGCATTTTGACTTTGACCTTTCAGGCCAATCAAGTGGCGGCGGGATTGGCGCTGACAATCTTCGGTATAGGTTTAAGCGCGTACATTGGATTGGATTACACCAGTGTTGCCCTGACAGGAATTCAACAGATCCACGTTCCCGTATTGAGCGACATTCCAGTTATCGGCCCGTTGATATTCTCTCTTGATCCGCTGCTCTACTTATCTTTCGTGGCGTTTGGTGCGATTACGTATTTTCTGTACAAAACGAAAACCGGTCTGTTGTTACGTGCGGTCGGGGAGTCGCCTGAATCCGCGGTGTCTTTGGGTTATCCGGTGATCGCGATTCGCTATATGGCGGTTCTTTTTGGGGGCGCGATGGCGGGTCTGGGCGGAGCGTATCTTGCCCTGGTCTATACGCCGTTATGGGTGGAAGCCATGACAGCAGGACGCGGCTGGATCGCCCTGGCACTGGTGGTGTTTTCGACCTGGCGTCCGGCTCGAGTCATGGTTGGTGCCTATCTGTTCGGAGGCGTCACAATTATCCAGTTCCACGTGCAGGGATTTGGAGTTGATATTCCCTCGCAGTTGTTGTCCATGTTGCCTTATCTGGCAACCATTGTTGTGCTAGTGTTGATCTCGCGAGACATCAACACGATTCGTTTGAACGCGCCCGCCTCTTTAGGTAAGGCGTACCATCCTTCTGTATAAACCATTGGAGATGACTTTTAGCATTGGGGAGATGACCATGAGACTAATGAATATAAGTAAGCTGTTGTTAATATCCACTGCGGGGGTGATGTCGGCGATATTGAGCTTGGCTGCCCTCGGCGCCGACTCGCTTAAAATTGGCTTTGTTTACGTCAGCCCTATCGGAGATGCGGGTTGGACCTACCAGCACGACCAGGGCCGACTGCAGATGGAAGAGGCCCTTGGCGGCAAAGTGGAAACCAAATATATCGAAAGCGTACCCGAGGGCGGCGAGTCGGAACGTGTAATACGGCAGTTTGCTACCGATGGCTATGGCTTGGTGTTTACTACTTCTTTTGGTTACATGAACCCGACCATAAAAGTTGCCAAGCAGTTCCCCAAAGTCGTATTCGAGCACGCCACCGGTTATAAGAGCGCTAAGAATGTTGGAACTTATGTCGCCCGGTTTTATGAGGGAAGATACCTGGCAGGTATCGTCGCAGGGAAAATGACCAAGAGTAACGTCGCGGGCTATGTTGCCGCTTTTCCGATTCCAGAGGTATTGCGTGGAATCAATGCTTTTACTTTGGGTATGCGCAGCGTTAACCCCGACGCCACGGTCAAGGTTATTTGGGTTAACTCCTGGTTTGATCCCGGTCGTGAGCGTGAAGCGGCAGATGTGTTCATTGCCCAAGGTGCGGATGTGGTGACCCACCACACCGATTCCACAGCCGTTGTTCAGGCCGCCGAGGAAGCCGGTGTATGGTCGGTGGGCTATCACTCCGATATGTCCAAATACGGCCCGAAGAGCCACTTGACCGCAGCCACCCACCACTGGGGCGACTACTATACGAAGGTCGCTGAAGAAGTGATGGGGGGAAACTGGGCGAGTACGGATATCTGGTGGGGTATTAAAGAAGGCATGATTAAATTGGCGCCTTTAAACCAGGCCGTTCCTGAAGACGTAGCCAAGCATGTCGCAGAAAAGGAAGCTGCCATTAAAGATGGGTCGCTGCATCCTTTCCAAGGCCCGATCAAGAACCAGGCGGGCGAAGAGGTTGTTGCAGCGGGCACAGCTCTGACCGACGAGGACCTATTGAAAATGGAGTGGTACGTCGAGGGTGTGGAAGGAAAACTTCCTAAGTAACCAATCTTGAATACAGCGCCGGTAGGGGACACCGGCGCTGTCCAATCGCCACCTTCAGATGGAAGCATACGTTGTTGACTGGTTGAGCCTGGTTGGTCGCTGGGTTCACCTGGTCACTGGTATCGCGTGGATCGGTGCGTCATTTTATTTTGTATGGCTCGACAATCACCTGGAGCCACCCAAACAACAAGCGGACGTCGATCGAGGTGTTGGTGGCGAGGTATGGTCCGTCCATGGCGGCGGGTTTTACCACGCACAAAAATATAAATTAACACCGCCCAAGTTACCGGAGACTTTACACTGGTTTAAATGGGAAGCGTATTCGACCTGGTTGTCAGGCATATTCTTACTGATACTCATATATTGGTACAGTGCGGAGGTTTACCTGATCGACACAAGGATTTCCGATATCAGTAAACCGATCGCCATTACCATCGGAATCACATCGCTGATAGGAGGTTGGATTGTATACGACCTTTTGTGTAAATCTCCTCTGGGGCAGAAGGATTCAACCTTGGGGATTGTCCTGTTTGTCTTTGTTGTGGTTGCAGCTTTTCTCCTGTGTCAGGTCTTCAGCGGACGTGGCGCTTTTATTCATTTTGGTGCGATGCTGGGCACCATCATGGTTGCCAACGTGGCCATGGTCATCATTCCGGGGCAAAAAGAGCTGGTCAACGCGACGAAAGAAGGTCGCGACCCAGACCCAAAACATGGCATCAAAGGCAAACAGCGTTCGGTTCACAATACCTATTTCACCCTGCCGGTGTTGTTCGTCATGATCAGCAATCACTACGCCATGACCTATGGCCACGAATATAACTGGTTGATTCTCGTAGCCCTTTCCCTCGCCGGTGCACTGGTCCGGGTTTACTTTGTTGCCCGCCATAGCGGCAGAGCATCTCCAATACCTTTGGTTATCAGCGTCATTCTGTTACTCGGTGTAGCGGCGGCTATTGTCCCGGGCTCGGCCGCGACCAAGAGCATCGAGGCGACATCAAAATTAAGCTTTGCACAAGTTGAGTCGGTTATTAAGCAACGATGTGCCAGTTGTCATGCCAGTCAACCTACTCAACCCGGTTTCACCGGCGCACCAGCAGGTATCGTGTTCGACAGCGCCAAGGATATCGTCAACCAGGCCATACAAATCCATCAACAGACCGTAGTCAGTAAGGTTATGCCAATAGGCAACCTGACCGGAATGACCGAGGAGGAAAGGTCATTGATAGATAGTTGGTTCAAGGCCGGCGCCAAGATAGATTAGTGTCCATGCGCCAAGACGCCAAGAACGCAGTAGTGGTAGGTGGATGTACCGTTAAAGGAGCCAAGGATGCAAAGGTTTATTCTTGTGAAAAACGTGGATGGACACGGGACTAAGCGAGATGGAGATATCAAATTATGACTGACTACCCACGTGATCTGATTGGCTACGGTGCCCAACCGGTGAATCCCAAGTGGCCGGATAATGCACGCATTGCGGTACAGTTTGTCGTCAACTATGAAGAAGGCGGTGAGCGCTGCGTTCTACATGGTGACACCGAGTCGGAGGCTTTTCTATCCGAGATTATCGGTGCAGTTCCGATCCCGGGTGCACGCCACGTTAATATGGAATCGATATACGAATACGGACCACGCGCTGGCTTTTGGCGTTTGCACCGCTTGTTTACAGCACGGCAAATCCCGGTTACGGTTTTCGGTGTGACTATGGCTCTGGAGCGTAATCCAGTTGTTGTGGAGGCCATGGTGAACGCGGACTGGGAAATTGCCTGCCACGGCTACCGGTGGATCGACTATCAGAATATCGATGAGTCGGTAGAATGGGATCACCTGGTCAAAGCCATTGAAATTCACACGCGAGTGGTTGGTGAGCGTCCACTGGGATGGTACTTAGGCCGGTGTAGTCCGAATACGCATCGGTTGGTCGCTGAAGAAGGTGGTTTCCTTTACAACGCAGATTCCTATGCGGATGATGTGCCGTACTGGGACTATTCCTACGACACTAAACAACTTATCGTCCCTTATACGCTCGATGTGAACGATATGCGTTTTTCGACCAACCAGGGTTTTAACTCGGGTGAGCAGTTTTACAACTATCTTAAAGATACCTTTGATGTGTTGTACGCAGAGGGAGAAGCCGTCCCGAAGATGATGTCCGTAGGATTGCACTGTCGTCTGGTCGGTCGCCCAGGGCGCATAGCAGGGCTACAGAAGTTTATCGAATATATCGATCGGCATGAGCAAGTCTGGTTCGCTAAACGCATCGATATCGCCAGACACTGGTATCAGCACCACCCGGCAAAAGAGTAATAAACTGTGTCTTCACCTCGGTTTAAGCCGCCTCCCAGTGAAATGACCAAAGAGGAGTTTGTATCGCGATATGGTGGGGTATACGAACACTCGCCTTGGATCGCAGAGAGGGCATGGGAGAGCGGACTGGAGACGACCCACGATTCGGTAGAAGGTCTCA